>NZ_JBCPXV010000034.1:0-36935 GCF_039581225.1 Ornithinibacillus proteolyticus
CGTAATAACTTACAACACAAGGCAATGAGTGACTGTTGCTTTTTCAATGGTTTTTCAGACCGTGTTGTATAGTGTTGATGCAGGGCTTTAAACGTTGGATTATGGGCAACTAGCGGACGAATGGCTAAATATAGGGCTCTTCGCAAACGACTTCGTCCTCTCTTAGTTATCCGTGTTTGACCTTTAAACTTACCAGAACTGTGTTCTCGTAAAGATAGCCCTGCTAAATTGACTAATTGTTGAGGGTGTTTATATTTCGTAATATCCCCTACTTCAGCGAAGAATAGAGCCACGGTTGTGGATCCAAGCCCTGTAATATTCATCATTTGTTTAGCACCAGGTAAAGTCACGACAAGTGATTCTAACTCTTTGTCTAACTCCTCTAACTGTTGCTTATAAAGTTCATATTGATCGAGTAAACAGTCCAACTCGCGTCGGGCAAACTGAATACCAATTTGAATGCCGATACTCTTTTTTGCGACTTCTACTAGCTTTGTTGCTCTTTTAATTCCCACTCCTCGTTTAACGAAGGGCTTCCACTTCATCACCACATCTTCTGGTGACAATTCCTTGATTTGAGACGGAAATGGAAACAGTCGTAACGTACAGTAAGCTGCTTTTCCTTCCCAATCACCAAATACATCAAAGAATTCCGGAAAATAGCGTTGAATATGGTTTTGGATACGCCCTTCAGTGATCATCAGTTGGTTGATAAGTTGATCTCGTAATTTGACGCCTTCTCTTAATTCGGCATAAATGCCATCTAAGAGATTTGGTACAGAGTATCGCCCATCTTTAATCAACTGACCTATCACACGGGCATCTTTCGTATCATTTTTGGTAGGGGAATTATCATCAAGTTCTTTACTTTTCTTTACGTGCATAGGATTTACGACAACAAAATCGTATCCTTTCGCTACTAAAAAGTAAGCTAGACTAAACCAGTAATGGCCAGTAGGCTCGACACCCAGAATGACATAATTTTTGTCATTTTCCTTTCGAAGGTTCTCTGCCCAATTTACTAGTTTTTGAAAGCCATGCATTCTGTTTTCAAAGATCAAGCGTTTCCCGAATTCAACACCTCGGTCGTCTTGAGCACGAGCTACGTGTTTGTCTTTGGCAATATCAATGCCTACAATGAGTGTTGAAGGTGTGATTTGAGAGATTTTTTGATTTTGTGTATAATTCATTATTGAGTCCTCCTTGGTTACTTAAATTAAGGGTCCATTTTTGCTTCGAAGCTTTGGACACCTCGTATGATACCAAGAGGGCTCTTTTTGTTTCAATCCTCAAATTTCTTCATTACAGGAATGCTCCTATATAAAAAAGCCCTCGCCTCTTATGAATTTTAAGAGGCGAGAGCTATTATTATCCCGCGGTACCACTCCATTTGTTTTTAACATCATTAAAAACCACTCAAGTATTGTTAACGAGGTTCTCCCCCGGCCATCCCTACTATTATTTCAGGTAAGCATCTCCAAAGTCCGGTTCATTGTCTGTACAAGCACTAGGCTCCCACCAAACCCTAGCTCGCTAAGCCTCACAAACAACTACTCTCTTTTTCATCGATTTTCACTAATAATTGAAAACAGTATAACAGATTAAGCGAATCATTGTCACGAACATTTCGTCTATTGCAAAACTCGAAATTACCTTACTAATTTTGATAGTAATAATAATGGCGCTATAGTATAATTTTACCATAACTTAATGATAGAAAGGATTTGTCAATGAAAAAAATTAACACACTAATTCATTATTTAGATGAGCATAGTAAAGAAAATACGAATTATTTTACATACGCGAGTGTAATTAATAAGATAATCGATTATCTAACCTTACATAAAGGTGACGGTTTTATGCTTTATAATACGGATTCTGAGAGATTTGCCGATTCTAGTGATGTTATTCAAGAAATCCTCCATAACCATCCTAATGATATTGAAATCATTGCACATGTTTATGATTCTGTTGGATTATCTGACCTCGTTATGAAGGAAAGAGGCAAACATACAGTCAGGTACTCTACATTAAATAATATTTTTTACTTTTCACAGTTTGAAGTTGCATTTGTAACCATTCCAATCTACACATTCCATCATCAATATAATGAGAATTTAATATTTGCCAAAAGTGATGATCAAATTCTAGAATTTGTTTCTTATTTTGAAAATATGGAAAAGAATTATATGTTAAATGGAATTACGATTTATACCGATACAGAAGATGGCCTTATCCGTTCTAAGGAAAAAATTACACATCAAATTAATCGAGAGGATGTTTTATTAGAGGAGAGTCTTAAAGCCGATATATTCCGCTCCATTGATGAATTTTTCCTCAATAGTGGCCAATTCTATAAACAATATAACATACCTTATAAAAGAGGCATTTTATTATATGGTAGTCCAGGAAATGGGAAGACAACTCTAGTGAAGTCTATTGCTGGAAGTGTGTCAGCTCCAATCGTGTATTGGCAAATCACCGAATACACCTCGAGTTATTCCATAAGAGAAATTTTCTCTAAAGTGCTAAGGCTTGCACCTATGGTTCTCGTAATTGAGGATATTGATTCTATGCCAACTGAAGCTCGTTCGGTCTTTTTGAATACATTAGATGGAGCAACGACTAAGGAAGGTATATTTTTAATCGGAACCACTAACTACCCTGAAAAAATAGACCCTGCATTAATTAATCGTGCAGGACGGTTCGACCGGGCATATGAAATAAAGCAACCAGATGAGGTACTAAGAAGAGAGTACATTGTAAATAAAAAAGGAATTGGCGAATTTCTTACTAATTCCGCTATCGAAGAATTAGTACAAAAGACAAAAGGTCTGTCCATTTCACAATTGAATGAAATTTATATGTCGATTGCCTTAGAATCGCATTATAATAAACATGTAAACATTGATAAAATAATCAATGATTTACAAGAAAATACTAGAAAAGCACAAAAACAAGATTGGATATCAGAACCAAGCACAGGCCGAGTTGGTTTTTAGTAGGAAGGATAAAAGCTTCCTACTTTTTTATTTCTTATTTGTATTATTTCCTATATAATTTACTTACTACTATATTAGGAGTGATAACATGGGTAAGTCAAAAGCATTAAAAAAACGCGAAAAACAAATTCGCGAAGGAAGACTCAATCCTGAAATTAACCGCAGCCCTTTTGTGCATCTAGATTTAAGAACAAGAAAAACAAAGACAAAAAAAGACTACTTATACCGCACCAAACACAAGAACCGAAATCCAAAGCAATGGGAAAACGGTTCTTTTTATTTTGTTTTAAGTACTTTTTATAGAAGGATATGAATCCATATAAGGAAAAAAAGAACCATGCCTGTATATAAGTGAAAAAATCTAAGTTGAATAGTTGGTTTAAACAAGCGTAACCATCCAGTTAAAACTTGAATAGCCAAGATAGCCAATGCGATCAAACCGACAACCATTTTAGTATGCTGTAAGGAAAATCCGTAACGAGAAATAACCAAGAAGGCGTGGATTGATAACAGACCAAATGCAATATTTCCTGTCCATCGATGAATTGTGACGACTCGTTTAGAAATATTCGCTAGCCATATTTTTGTCCTTCTACTTTGGACATTTCGAATCGTTTGAAATACAGCATGTCTTGTCCAATTATAGAGAATAAGAATAGCCCCTATTATTCCGAACCAAATATGTATCCCTATATTAGGGTATGAATAGTGGCCAAGTACCTTCCATACCACCACCATTAAAAATATGCTATTTACTAGAAACCATTTACTCACGATATATTTTCCTTCCTTAGAAAAAACTCATAGACCTCTATTAGCATAGCAAACTTTGTCCCCACCTTGCATAACTAACGAACGTCGTCATCATTTTGAAACAACTGTAATGTTCCTCCCTTCTATTGGTAAACATACCACTTTCTAGAAACATTACACATTAGGTAAATAATCCCACTAGTGTCGCAATACCTTTTCCCTTCTAACTTTAACCATCCATAAATACGATTACCATTTTTTACTACTGATAAATAATGTTACATCTAGTAATCTCGTAGATAGCCAATACAACTAGGAGGTTCACATGATGAATAAACTAAAAAAACTTCTAATTACAGCGACTTTATCGCTTTCTATAATAGCAGTTCCTACACTAGCTGGTGCTGCTCCTTACACGGTACAAAAAGGAGACTCCTTTTGGTCTATTGCCCAAAAATATGGTACCACTGTAGCCAATCTGCAAATAGCAAACAATCAATCTGGTAATCCATTATTCATTGGCGACACCATCCAAGTCCCGGCTACAATATCTCAAGCTGACAAAGAACTGATGGCCAAGCTAGTTCATGCAGAGGCAAAGGGTGAGCCATATGCAGGAAAAGTAGCCGTAGCAACTGTTATTTTGAACCGTGTTGACCATCAAGAATTTCCAAACTCAATAAGAGAAGTAATTTATGAGCGCTCTGCTGGCGGACATTATGCATTTACCCCTGTTCAAAACGGTCAGATTAACACAAGCTACACATCAGAAGACATGAAAGCAGTAAATGAAGCTATTGCATTCCGTGGACAAGGTAATGGTTCCATTTATTTTTACAACCCTAAAACATCTACCAGTAATTGGATTACAACCCGCGAAACTACGATTACGATAGGTAACCACCGTTTTGCAAAATAAACAAAATCAGGTATTCTGTGATTTCTTTCTTCACAAATACCTGATTTTATTATACTGACAAGCCACTACTATATTTCCATCTAGATCCTTCCATACAACGTAATGACCACGTGCCCTATCCGTTAGCTATTTTTTATCCCATCCAATTGGGAACTTTTCTAATTGTGGTTTCATACCGAGCTCCTTTGCTGCTGCCACAATAAATTCTTTTCTGAAATAATAACTACGATGATAAACAATCGTATCATTTTCTATTTCATGATATTGAATGTCATGAATAAAGGGCCCACTATCATCCTCTACAATCTTTACAATAACCCGTTTTCCCCATAACCAATGCTCCTCTGCTCTGTATGGTGGTAAACCATGTAGCATCGAACCTTTTCGCATCGTATCCTTATTAAACTCTTGAAACCCTAAGGATGCTTCGTGATGCAAATCATCACTTACTAAGTTAAACATTGCTTCTAAGTCACCGTTATTTAAGGCGTTAATATAAGCGCTAATAACTGGATTGTGTTTTATAACTTGATTTTTATTCTTTTCCTCTCCTTTTGCCGAAAAATCTTCCTTCCCTATTCTAGCTTCCATTCTTCTAATAGCGGAGTATATAGCACCCTTTGTTGTCTTGACAATACTAGCAACTTCTTCCGCTTTAAATTGAAATACTTTTACAAGTAAAAATACCGCAACCTGTCTAGGAGTAAATAAGTTTACTAAATAATGTAACGCGGCCTCTATCTCTAGATTATCCGAAAATTCTTCGCTTGGATCTGCTACATCCTCCAATGTCCCGACAATCCGCTTTTCTCTACGACATTGATCTATCCACGTATTAGTTGCTATCCTAAATAAATAGGATTTAGGATTTTCTGGATGCCACACCTGATAAAATCCACCAAATGCTTTAATCAATGTCTCCTGAAATAAATCCTCTCCATCCCAAGGAGAGCCTGTTATATACCGGCAATAATTCCATAAATCCTCCCGAAAGCTAATAATAAGTTCACTAAATTCCTCTCTTAATTCTCTTGATTTTTTCGTAAATTGTAATGTTCGTTCTTCTATTGAAGACATCTCATCCCCCCTATTTATTATTTCAACGAATAACAAGCAAAAAATTATACTAGGCGAACCAAAAAAAATTTACATACTTATAAAATAGTTCAATAGTCTCCCATACAATTAGGATGATACTGCAAAAAAGATGCCTGTCACATCTCATATTCATGCTGAACATGGGATATGACAGGCATCCTTTTTCTAAACGACCTTTAAGCCCGTAACACCGATGATAATCGCCAGTAAGCTTACGATTCGTATCAAGCTTTTAGATTCGCCAAAGAAAAGCATATTCATTAAAACGACGCCACCCGTTCCAACACCAGTCCAAGTTGCATAAGCAATACTGGTAGGAAGATAATTAAAAGAAGCATAAATGAATGCGAAAGAGAGACCAAGACCACCTGCATAAAGAACTGCATTAGCGACATTTCTTTTTTGACTGAATCGATTTAATCCCCAAACACCAATTAACTCATTCACTGCAGCTAATATAATATATATCCAACCCATTATTCTAGCACTCCCTTCGTATCGTTTTTATCATCCGATAATTTTAAGCCTATGACCCCTGCAATAATGAGTAGAATAAAGAAGACTTTAGATAAACTAATCTGTTCCTCAAAGATGAAAATGTCCATCAAAAATGTTCCAACCGTCCCAAATCCTGCAAAAATTGCATAAACCGTACCTGTGGGTAGTCCCTCACAAGCTTTTGCCAAAAAGTGTAAATCTAATAATATAAATGCAACAATCAATGTCCAATGCCACCAAGTGGATGCCGTATTAAACCCATAAATCCAAACCAACTCAGCTAAGCTCGTTAATCCAACATAAATCCAAGATTTATTCATTTTAACACTCTCCATCATCCCGTGACTGACATTCAGTCATTTTTCTTTAAAAGAAAATTTCCTTCATAAAAGGAAATAATCTATAAGCTTTCCATAAAACCATCAACTAGCATCATACTTCATTGGCGTCATGTTGGCATTTAATTGTTCTGTTCAACCTTTACTCCTAGACCATACATAGAAAACTCCCACACTTCTTTTTTCTTAATTGCTTCCATATCCTTATCCCCATGAGAATAAAGAAATGTTTGCTCAGCAGCAGATTCGATAAGATCGATAAGTAATACCGCCGTTTGGTCCGGATCTAAATTTTGACGTAAGATTCCTGCCTCTTTTGCTTCTCCAAGAAATCTACTCATCCAGGAATAGTACTGTGAATATAGTGCTTCCCACTCTTGTAGATAGTCCGTCGAAGCTAAACCAGCATATACGAGTGCGAATATTTGTCGATATTCTTTCGTAACAGAAAAGGCAACATCAATTACATCTTTCATTTGCTCAGAGAAAGGATCATTTTTATTTACCTTTTTAATAATTTCACTCAGCGTTTTTTCCACCATAACTTCTGCAATAGATGGGACAACAGATAATTTGGAAGAAAAATAAATGTAGAAAGTACCTTGGGCAATACCGGCTTTTTTAACAATATCGGATACTTTGGTTTTTTCTAATCCTTTTTCTGTAAAAACGTCCATTGCTGCATGTATAATTCGCTCTTTCTTATTATCCATTGACTTCCTCCACGAAAATGACTGATTGTCATTCATTATACAGTAATTTTCAAAAAAGTCAATACGAGTAGCGTGTAAAGGGCGATTTTTCGTTTGACAAACTTTTTAAATCGGAATGTGTTGTTTGACATTTCCGTTACAGTCATTAACTATTATATGGATATAAGTATAAATATGCTCTATCGAATCACAATAACATTAACTTCAACTAAGGAGTTCAAACATGGTATTTATCATTACTTCTATCATTATTGCACTAGGAATATTCATTCTCATGCCTAAAAAAATATCCTATATCGAAATGTATACGGCATCATTGTTTTCTATCGTTTTTCAGTTATTAACTGATATCCTGTTGGAATTCAACTATAACTTATATGGTTATTTTAATGAGGGGGTAGAATATCGTACATTATGGATTGTTTTTGGTATATATCCTTTATTTACGATAATATTCCTTAGTTACTTTCCATATGATAAACGGAAAAGCGTACAAGTAGGTTATATCGTAGCATGGACGATTTTTGCACTTGTATACGAATATATAAGTGTACAAGTAGGAGCGTTTTATTATAATTCATGGAAGCTCCTGTATTCTGCGCTAACTTATCCTATTGTATATTTGGTTATCTATTATAATTTTATCATTATTCGTAAATTATTACTGTTGTATAAGGAGAAAAACGTATAAATGCTAAAGGCTCCGGATGTAGGTTAGATTTCTCGCTTTAGGATAGTATTGGACACGCTCACGGAATCCACTAGCTAACTAAAACTAATCATCGTCCTCGATCCTGTTACACGGCGAACCACACCAAATATATCCGGAGCACCTTAGAATGATATTCTTACTAGTACAGATGAGTCATTGCTTGGAACACCCAACCAACGAATTTATATACTTTTCTCTCCCTGTACACCATTAATAGAATAACTAACCGTAATTTCTGCACTTAAGGAATGAGACACCGAACAATATTTATCTTTTGATAATTCGATTGCTCTAATTACTTTATCCTCAGGGAGATCACCTTCCAGTGAATAGTGAATATTTACTTTAGTAAATTTTTTCGGATGCTCCTCTGCACGGTCTCCCGTAACATTCATTTGAAAGGATGTTGGATTTAATCGCATTTTATTCAAAATAGAAATAATATCAATTCCGGTACACCCGGCAACAGCGCTTAATAATAATTCGGTTGGCCTTGGACCTTTATTTTCTCCACCAACCGTTTCTGCAGCATCCATTTGAATCTCGTGACCAGATGGAGCAAAGCCTGTAAAGGACATTTTATCATTCCATTTAATGTTCATTTCCATAGTAAACCCTCCATTAATTAAAATACCTTCTAACTTAGTTTGCCTAGTTTATACTATATTTACAACCATTTTGATTGTACCAATTTCTCAGATGGAGGATTAACCATGGAAGAAAAAATATGGTCACTACTGAAACAGCTAGAAGAAGAGCACCAAATAAAAACCATCTATGCATGCGAAGGAGGAAGTCGTGCATGGGGAATAGAGTCAGATATGAGTGATTATGATGTCCGCTTTATATACGTCCATCCAACCAACTACTACTTAAGTATTGACCCAATTGGAATTGGAAAGAAACGTGATGTCATGGAGGAAAAAGTACATAATATAGAATTGAGTGGTTGGGAACTTACAAAGGCATTAAGACTGATTCGCAAATCAAACCCTACTCTCTACGAATGGATATATTCCCCAATTCGTTATGTTCAATTTTATCCCACCATTAATCGTATTAGAGATATTTTACCTTTAGCTTTTAATCCAAAATCTTGTATTCTACATTACGTTAATATGGCAAGAAAAAATTATTCTAAAGCAAACAAAGAAACCGAAGTGAATGTAAAGAACCTTTTGAATATAGTACGCCCCATACTTGCCATAAAATGGATAGAAACGTATCAAGACTTCCCTCCTGTTAACTTTCAACAACTAGTTGATGAGTTCATTATAGAGGATGATATAAAATTCCCGATTCAGACATTAATAAACAGTAAAAGGCAAGGCAATTTAGATGAAACGTTGCAAACTACGGCTATCCTACAATTCACACAAAATGAAATGAGCCGAATAGAATCAACAAAAGCATCTTTAAATGTTAATCGTATTGATGTAACCGAGCGATTAAACCAAATTTTCCGAGATACATTAAACGAACTGGAATATATATAATATTGTTCAGTATGAAAGCTAAACTACTTTCTTCTTTTCAAACTTCATCCTTTTCTATTAAGATAAATGAATAAGGTTATGATCAAGCAAATTACCCTGGATGAATATACCGATAAAAAGGAGAATAAATAGATGCAGACACTTCAATATGAGTCAGCGTGGAACAAAACAATTTCTCAACAGGACAGAACCTTAGTTGAGGAAACCTTTAAAAAAGCAGCATTGACAGCCGATCCAATTCAGTTTACACCATTAAGAATTGATTGGAATTATAAAAGAGAATTACTTGTCATCGTAATTGTGCATAATACTACAGAATCCGATTATACCTTTAATCAAGAAAAGCTATCCCTAAAGCTACAAGATAGAACATTAGGGGAGCATACGTTTACTACATCTAATTTGCTAGTGAAAGCTAAAACCAGTATGCCATGGACATTTATATTTCCCGTCGGTAGTTATCAAGAAAACAGTAACATTAAGGACGGAAGATTAGAAATAACTCGGTAAAAACAAAAACGCTTTTTCCTAATGAAAGGAAAGAATAGGAATCCAGTCCTTCCATTAGGAAAAAGCGTTGATTACGTAATACACATATGCTATACTAAAAAAGTGTCTAATTTTCCATATTTAGTTAAATTTATATCCAATTATATTATAACATCACAATTATGGAAAGTCAACAAAAATAGAAAAGATAAGAAATGGGGTTGATGGAATGAGTCACGACGCAGAAAAACAGAAAGAACAAAATCGGGTAGATATGGTCGTTCAAGAAATCAACATCAAGGAAGAAAAGTTATTTTCCAAAGCAGGTGGTCTTAAAGAAAGCATCGTTGATTTACGGAAGAACTTCTGGGAAGATGTAACCGTGAATTTAGATGAGCCGGACGATGTAATTGAAACGCAAGCTAGTTTAAAACAACAAGCAGAGTTGTTAGCTGAACGAGAAAGATCCCATGGCTCTATCGATAAAGAACGTAAGACGTTAAGATTACTCAAAGAATCCCCATACTTTGGACGAATTGATTTCTCTGAAAAGCCAGGAGGTGAAAAGGAGAAAATATATATCGGCATCGCTTCCCTCATGGATCGAAATGATGAAGAGTTCCTTATTTACGATTGGCGTGCCCCTATTTCTAGTCTATATTATGATTTCTCACCTGGTGCAGCTTATTATGAGACAATGGATGAAACGATTGAAGGGGAAATATCGTTAAAGCGGCAATTCATCATAAGGCAGAGTAAGATAAAAGGAATGTTTGATACAGGGGTAACAATTGGGGATAGCTTACTTCAAGCAGCTTTAGGCAACAACGCAAGTACGACAATGAAAAGCATCGTTGCTACAATCCAAAGAGAACAAAATAAAATCATTCGGAATGAACATAGTAAATTACTAATTGTCCAAGGTGTAGCAGGAAGCGGAAAAACTTCGGCTGTCCTACAGCGTATTGCTTACTTATTATATCGATTTAGGGGCAGTCTTAATAGCGAGAACCTATTATTATTTTCACCAAACCCTCTCTTCTCAAGTTACATTGCCAATGTATTACCAGAATTAGGTGAGACTAATATTAGTCAGACTACTTTTTATGACTTTTTACGTGACGGTATCGAAAAAGATATTACGATTGAATCGCCTTTTGAACAAATGGAATGTATGCTAACGGATAACGATACGAAAGAATTAGCCATCAGGAAGGTCAACATGAAACTCAAGTCGAGTATCGAATATAAGACAATCATAGATGAATATCTTTCTTCCCTAACATCCAAGGGGATTCAATTCCGGAATATAACTTTTCGTGGTGACATTTTAATCTCTAAAGAGTCTATTGCAGACTACTTTTATTCACTAGATGAATCGATATCCATTCCGAATAAAATGGAACTAGTAGCTAAATGGCTCCTTCAAGAGATCAAAATTCATCAACAGAAAGAAAAATCGAAGGATTGGGTATTAGAACAAATTGAGTTACTGGATAAAGAAGAATACCTACAAGCTTACTATGAAAATCAGCGCGTTGATGAGGATGATCCTAGTATAGAAGAGGATATATTACGAGCTATTGTTGTGAAGAAGCAATTTGCAGGAGTGAAAAAACAAATTAAAAAGTATGCTTTTGTTAATACACTAACAACATACCAGCAGCTGTTTATGAATTGGACAACAAGCTCTCTCCCAAATAATTGGGACAAAATAAAGCAATTAACAATGCAACACCTAACGAATAAACATTTAACGTGGGAGGATGCTACACCATATCGTTATTTCCGAGGAAAACTGTTAGGAGATAAGGAAAATAGGGCAATCCGTCACTTATTTATCGACGAGGCACAAGATTACTCCGCTTTCCAGTTTACGTACATGAAAGAAATTTTCCCATATACGAGAATGACCCTGTTAGGAGATATTAATCAAGCTATATACACATATGCTTCAACAGAAAATCCTTTAGTTCCAGAGTATATCTCTGAAAATCATGAACGGATCGTTCTTACGAAAAGCTATCGTTCCACTAAGCAAATTGTTGAGTTCACGAAAAAATTCGCTCCTGGTGGTGATATGATTGAGCCATTTGAAAGAGATGGTGAACCACCTCAGATCATAGAAAATCAAGGTGATGTATCAACAACTTTGAAACAACTCATACAAGACTTGAAGGCAAAGGACTACGAGACTATTGCTGTCATCTGTAAAACGTTAGAAGAAAGTAATGAATTATATGAGATGTTAAAGGATAAAGTCTCACTGAAACAAATTAAAGAAGATACGTATTCGTTTGAAAAAGGTATCGTAGTAGTACCGGTTTATTTAGCAAAAGGAATAGAATTTGATGCGGTAATTATTCCGGATGCTTCAAAAGAGCATTATGACCAGGAATCGGATAGAACACTGTTTTACACTGCTTGCACTAGAGCAATGCATTCGTTAACCCTTTTAACAAAGGGAACACCATGTATCTTCTTACAAGAAGCATTAAATTAAACAAGGAGTATGTCACCAAACTTTACTTGGTGACATACTCCTTTCATTTATTTCTTTTTAATCGGAATCCATATTTCACTATAATACTTGTCTGAGGATGGGTCGCCATTACTTAGATAAACTTCCATCTCCGGTCCACCGGAATGTTCATATCCTGTTGAAGGGAACCATTCTGAAAATATTCTTTGCCAAACTTTTGGCATCGCATCTGGCATTGCACCATGAACGGGGAATACTGCCCAAGTTGCACTTGAAATCTCTCTTTCTATCCAATCAGTTGGAACCACCTCCATATTCTTTTCAGTGGCTATCAAGTAGGTCATGTTTTCCAATTGATGGTCGAAGTCGAGACAAATGCCTAACAAACCTAACTCTCCACAGTTTTTTGCAAGCTCCTCGGAAAATCCATTTAAATTTGATTCTTCCCAAAATGCAGCAATAGCACGATGATTTTCTCCTTCGATTGTCGTTGTATTAATGCTTTTTCCCACTACCGTAAATAGCTCTTTTTCAACAATCCTATACTCCATCTCGACATCTCCCTTTATCTGAATATGGAAAGAAAGCTTAGGATAGGCCTTTAAAGAATGGCTATTTTTCTTAGCCATAGAGGGACTAATGCCATGTATACCTCGGAATGCTTTTGTAAAAGCTTCAGGACTTTCATACCCGTACTTCAAAGCAATATCAATCACTCTAGCATTAGAGTTTATAAGCTCTTGAGCAGCTTTCGTAATACGTCTATTTCGAATATACTCACTTACAGTAAATCCAGTCAGCATTGTAAACATGCGCTGAAAATGAAACTTGGACATAAAAGCTATCCTTGCGATATCTTCTATGACTAGTTCAGCTTCAAGATTATCCTCTATATACGCAATACTTTCAACCATTCTTTGTAGCCTCTCCATAATCCCTACTCCCTTCCCTACTAGTAGTCTACCAGCTTGGAATAGTTGCTTTCCTGTCTATCCATGCTCACTTAAGACAGATTGATAAGATCCTTCATCCAATTCGTCAAGTAATCATCCTTATATACATCATCTGGATACTGAACAAAGCCTGTATCTCCTTCTTCATACAGGAACTGAAGGAATTCATTTAAGGCCCCCATGTATTCGGAGTAGAGGAATTCAAAACTAATAGTTTCTTTCGGCATAAGATTTGTTTCACATACAGTAGGGTTAGTATAATTCATATATGTCCGACAAGGAATCGGTCTAATTTCATATGCTATACATTGATTAGTTTCCGTATCCAACATTGGACATGGTGTATTTGATTTACGATACTTCAATTTAAAATCAGGATCATTCGCAAAATCAAGCTTATTATTTTCACTTAGTTGATCCCCATATTTATCATAATAATGGATGAGATGATCGCGAATTGCATTTTTTCGCTCTGCTGGAAAATTCTCTATTGCCCGTTTCATAAATTTGGCTTCCATTTCATTAATAATAATTGGGAAATAACAACAAAATGAACAGCCTAATCGACATGTAGGGGCTAATCCAACATGCTCCTCCATATTAGTAATCTCGGAACTTACAACATCTAGTAATTCAGTAAAACTACATAGAAGCTTTTGTTCTAATTGAACGTCTTTTTCTGCCCATTTCTCCACAATAGAATAAAACTTTTCTTCATCTATTTCATATTCATTTGTTAACTGATTACATTTTTCTTGAATTTCTTCAAGAGCTAAATATTGATTTGTCATAGCTAATCTCCCGTAAATTTCTACCATACACTACCTTAAACCATTCTCCATTACTATCCGTTATTTGTAAACAGTTTTATTCTGTGGCTTTAGCCTTCCTACTCACTTTACATACAGCATCCATTAGCCTATTGTGTAATGGTGGGAAAATCGTAAAAATGATATCCATTGTCTTCCGAAGTGGCATTGGACAGACGATTGGCTTATTTTTATGAACTCCCTTCAATGTGATCTTCGCCAACTTATTCGGTGACATCAATTTCTACTTATCTAACTGTTTCTTTATGATAGATTTATTAATATTAAAGGATTTAGCTTTATCGAAGATTGGGGTATCGACAAAGGTAGGACAAAGCGTAGTAACGTTAACACCAAATTCTTTTGCTTCATAATGGAGGGATGTAGTAAGTCCTACAATAGCATGTTTTGTAGTAGCATAAGCGGATGAAATTGGGGATGGGCCAAGCCCTGCAGCAGAAGCAGTATTAACAAGATAGCCGAATCCTTGCTTTTTCATAATAGAATAGCCAATCTGTGTTCCATATACCACCCCCCACACATTAATACCTATGATATCTTCCCAATCGGTAATAGACATTTCATCTAGTTCACCGTACATTGCAATACCTGCATTATTAAATAAATAATCTAACCTTCCAAATTCTGTATATACTGCATGAATACATTCATGATCACTGGAATAGCTGGTTACATCAACCTTTACAAATCTGGATTGATTCCTATCCTTGTTCAGTTCCTTTTCTAATTTTTCGCCTTCCACTTCATTAATATCTACGATAATCACATACACATCATTTTCTACTAGTTCCATACAAATTGCCTTTCCTATTCCTGATGCACCACCCGTAACAATAGCAACCTTATTTGAGCTCATGACGACCCCTCCATTTTTTATTTATCCCCTCCGATTTTAAGCGCTTACATTTTTAAGGTTAATCATGATTCACTTGATTAGTTTACGAATGGGATCTTTCCATTTTATTATATTATAATATAATGTTCGGAAAATGAACTATCATCCTGATAACATTCATTGTTTTGTCACTTTTAAAACAATTCGAACAATAAACCTAATCTGGATGCTTATTTATCCATACAAGTCCTGCTAATGGAATAGGCTATGTCCGTTCACTGTTGCTTGCTATTTCAATGCCATTCATTGCTTGCGTGGCTAAATGGTCTGCTTCACGGTTCTTTTTTCTTGGAACTAGCTGGTAGTCAGGTGTTATTCCCAATTGTTCTAGCTTTTTCTCGATTCTTTCTATCCAGCGTAATAATTCTTCCTCATAGCACGGCCATTCATCTTTTAATTGATTCATAACACCTTGTGAATCTCCTGTAAATGTTACTGGTAAGTGATGAACACCAAGCAACTCTAATTCTCCAATTGCAAAATGAAGCGAGGCATATTCTGCTTCACCATTTGTATTCAACTCTTCTACTAAAGCATTTTTTCTAATACGATATTGCTTCCCGTCTTGTTCATAATAGATGACACAACCTAAGCCAGATTTTTTAGTTTTCAAATCAAATCCACCATCAAAAAAGACCACCACGTTATGTGGTTCAGAATCAATACGCTCTACATATTTCTGCAATTCTTTATACATCCATGTCGTATCATAATTATCATAAAAGGTCAGCTTCTTTACTCGACCTGTTTTTTCAAGATCCTTTGCTAGTAAGAGCGTTTTTTCAGGACTCATTTCATCCGAGTAAAAGCAAGTCTCTGTTCCCGTTGGCGTTATATATATCATTTCCATTTTGATTCTCATGAAAAAAATCATCCTCTTTATAATTTGAATAATTATATTTTCCACTGAAACAAATACATCATACCATTTCGCAAAATATAAAAGAACTCCAGGCATTGCTAGAGTTCTTTTTCATTTTAACTATTTTTATTTACATACTGTCTTTTATTATCAACCGTTCCACTCAACACGATACTTGCAGGATCCTGTTCAATATTTAATTCGATATCTGATCCATCTCGTGGTAATGTTTCCTCAAATATAACCTCATACTCCTCAACTGTAACTTCTTTACGTGTATCGAATAATCGTTGATGGCTTTCAATGTGAAGATGCTCTCGATAATTTGGTTGAAGAACACCAGTGAAAAATTCCCCTACTGCACCTGAACCATAGCTAAACATCCCAATCCGTACGCCTTCTTTTAAGTCATCCTTATTCTCCAGTAAAGAAAGTAAACTTAAATATAATGATCCAGTATAAATGTTTCCAACATTACGATTATACTGTGTGCTTATTTGGTAGTTTTCTAATAAACGTTCTCTCACTTCTTCAGGTGCTTCATCGATAACAGTTCTTAACGCCTTTAAGCCCATTTTTGTATATGGTAAGTGATAGCAAATAGCTTCCATATCAGAAAGATCCAAACCTGATTTAGATTTAAACGCTTCCCATACTTTATTAAAGAACAAAATATACTGTTCATTGGAGAATTTCCCATCTACAAAAGCCTTATCTGAATAAATCGGTCTCCAGAAATCCATAATATCATTTGTTAAATACACATTATGATTCTCAAGTTCCATAATACGAGGGTTAGCACTAATAATCATCGCTACGGCGCCAGCACCTTGTGTGGATTCTCCTGACGAATTTAAACCATATCTCGCTATATCAGAACCTAATACTAACACTTTACTTTCCGGATTTAAGGCAATGTGCCCTTTGGCCATTTGAATCCCAGCAGTAGCTCCATAACAAGCCTGCTTCACTTCTACTGCACGTGCATGAGGTTGTAGCCCTAATAACTGGTGGACATATACTGCACCAGATTTAGAATGATCAATACCTGACTCAGATCCAAAAATAACAAAGTCTATTTTCTCTCTATCTTCATCGTCTATTATTTCAAGTGCTGCATTTGCAGCTAATGTAACAGAATCTTGAGTAATTGGCGCTACAGCCATTTGACTTTGTCCAATTCCAACCGTAAACTTAGCTGGCTCTATGTTTCTTGCTTCAGCTAATTTCTCCATATCTACATAAATATGTGGTGCGTAAAAACCAATTTTGTCTATACCAATTTTCATGTTTTTTTCTCCTTTGAAACAGTTTCTCTTCCCCCATTATATCTGTTTGTGAATAATCACACAAATATAATTTCTGAAATTAGTAATGGAGCTTGTCCGGGTAACATTGGAACAAGCTCCATTTGGAAACTAGCCATTATCTCTTTTACGTTTGTTTTTCTTCCCATCTAGAGTTAAGAATTCACTATCACTAGCTATTTCGACATCCTGTTTTCCGTTTCGTTCTGGTTCCGTATTATATTTAATACCATGGTTCTTCTGTCTACCTGTATCTCGGTTTTTATTCTTATTTTCTTCTGACATCCTAATCCTCCTCAAAATATGGTCAAGAATTATTATGTCCATGAAAGATTAACTTATTTCTTGTCTACCTTGCTGTGAATTGATATTCTACTTCATCTTCGCCCATGACTACCTTCATATCAAATTCATCTAAAAACCAGGCATCTTTCTCACCGAAATAGAAGGTAATCCCAGTTACCTCTTGCTTCGCTGCTATTTCGCCATCTAATCCAACCGATATTCCTAGAAAGTAATTAGGATGTTCCGTTTTAATACCACCGTAGATTTTAAGGAAAAACTGAACATAATCACCTTCTTCTAAGCCCATTTCGTCTATATACCATTTCGCTGCATCTTCTGTTACTTGTAACCCCATTGGTACACCTCAATCCTTATATTTCTTACAATTCTTATTCTACTATAGCTTAACTCAAAATATGGAGTATATGACTTGGTCGATATGAAAATAACATGACAATTTGTCTGTAAGCTTATCTTACCGTATAGAAAAACCTCCCCAAATACGTATAGAGAGGTCTGGATATCTATTATTTTTTATAACTCGGACTAAGTTCACTCCATACATCAAATATATTATCATCTTGATCAAAAAACACAAAGTTATTTCCTGGGTGTCCTCGGTCCTCTATTTCTCCAACTTTTACTCCATTTGCTTTTAAGAAGGCATGAAACGCGTTTAATTGTTCCAGTCCATCTACTTCAAAGGTTAAAGAGAAATGCTCTCTCCCATTCCAATCCTGAAACCCAACCTTTTCCCCTTTTATAGATTTCACAAGGAAAAAACTTTGATTTGCAAAGTCTAATATTGACTTATTTTCATCACAATAGTTTTCTTTTGCACCAAGTTTAGCTTGATACCATTTTGAAGCCTGTTCTGGATCCCGGACTGGTATATATGTTGTTCCAACTCGTTTAATAAAATGATCCATTTAATTTCTCCTCATTATATTTGTCGTGAATAACGTAGTGATTGGTATCCATCCGACTCTTCTTCTGTTACTACTTTAAATCCTCTTGCTTCATAGAAAGGTATTGCTTTCATATTCCCCTTTTGGACAGACACCCACTGAACTCTCGCGCCAAACTCTTTTTGTTGTTCTGTAACAGCATTTAGTAGCAGACTTCCAATCCCCTCATTCCTTCGATGAGGGTCTAAGTACAATACATAAACCTCTGCATCCAAATCACTAATCATACCTCCACCAGTAACACCAACTACTTCATCCTGATCTAAGGCAACAAAATATCCGCCCCAATCCTTAGATGAGCTCGAAACTTCTTCTAAAATCCGTTCATTATGATAATACGTAGCAATGATTGACTCGATATATTCCTTCGAATATATGTTATGATAGGTAGCCCAATTAGCTTCCGTACATACTTTTACAATTCCTGAAACATGGGTTGTATTTGCTTTTTTTATTTGGATCATAGCTTACAGAAACTAACCTCCCAATTTTATTACAATATTTTTTCAAAGCAGATACAGTCATGGACCCGCTTAAAGCGCTTTTTTATATTATCCTTTTGATTGCCTCCATAATGTGCAAAGGTCTGAACTGGGTATAACTTCGGAAGGGTACTCGAAATGTTCCCTTTTAACTCTGTCTCTCCTTCTAGATATACATGTAAATAGGAATCAACTTGTTGGAACCCATTCTTCTCGTACCAGGTATGGACCCACTGATCATCCCTTGTCCAGGCCTCCAATCGATGTAACTTCTCCTTCCTCGCTAATTCTTCTCCTTTCCGTAGAAGCTCGGAAGCAATCGCCCTTCTACGATAATCTGGATGAACAGCAATATGCCATATCATCCCTCCTAATCCGGTCCCCCGGGAACAAACTGTCCCCTCTTGCAATTCGTATTCGATATCTAATAATCCGACTATTTGACCGTCTTCTATTGCTACTAGCTCAATAGCAGGATTTTCATACTGTTCTTTTTCCTTTAAAACATTATCAAAATAGGCGGTGTCCAAGAATGAAAGCACACGACACCTCACCCAACCTTGTTCATCGGATGGTTGATAAATTCTGATTTCCATTTTGTTTCTCCATCTCCATTTGATCTATAAAATTCTTTACATCCTTTGGTGTGGAGAGAATGATGACTTTTTTCTCTCCTGATAATTTGTTTAATTTATCCAAAATCATTGGCCGTTTATCCTTTGGATATTTCCAAACCCATTTCAGAAAATCGATGCTTAACTTTTCATCACATCCTTCTGCCATATCAGGACGGGATGTCTTAGCATATTGCAGTCTTCTTTTAAGCACGCGAAGGATACAAATATATCTTGAAATATTAAAAAAATAATCGTGTCAGCCTTGTTGAACCTTATGTCCAATGTTCCACCATAATTTCCGTCGATAATCCATTTCTCTTGCTCCACTATTCTTTGTTGCACTTCTTGTTGTTCCTCTTTTGAAGTACCAATCCAGCCAGGCCTCCAAAAAAGCGTATCTAAGTGGTAAACCTTTAATTCAAGAACCTGCCCTAACCGGCGGGCTAATGTCGATTTTCCTGATCCACCAGAACCGATAACGACTATTCGATTCACCTTAACACCTGCCCTATTTCCATAATCTTGTTACCTCTATTAACCTAGAATTAGTAAATGTTAGTTTGTATATATCAGGCATGTCCAGCACTTGCCAAAACTGAAAATCATATACTTCATCAAAATAATTCATCATCAATACCATTATATTGCCATGTGTACCAATTACGATATTTTTTCCCGGATGCTCTTCTATAACCTTCATTAGACCTTGTATCCCTCTTTGCTGAGCCATTTCATTTGACTCACCGCCTTTAAAAAAGAAGCTGTCATTCTCCCAAACCTTTGTTATCGCTTGCGTAAAATCAGCTACTGGTTTTTCTGCTAACCTTCGTTCTTTAAAACGATCTTCTATCAATACGTTTACACGTAAAAAATCTGCAACTCCTTGTACCGTTTGAATTGCTCTTTTATAAGGACTGGAATAAACATAATCGATATGTTCTTCCTTTAGTATTTGTGTAACCCTTTTTGCGTCCGTTTCCCCTCTTTCTGACAACGGTCTATGTAATTCATCTGGCGTATAAATTGAATGTGCATGTCTAACTAAGTATATATTATAGTTCATTCCCTCACCCCTACAGTAAAATAGTAACAGAATTCTGATAATACACAACTAATAATGGATATACCTTAAAATACGATGTGCTTTTTCACAATATCGTAACGAGTTTCGGAATAGCAGCAATACATTTAGTGCTACACTAAAGATGTGATTTACCACATCTTTATTAAGGGGATGTTTTTGATGATTTCTAGTCTCATGTTGAATTCAAAAACCGATAAACATTTATCCGTTTCAAAAGATTTAAGAAATCTATTAGACTCCATTAGTACGACGAAAAAAATCTCTAAAAACACATTTTTATTCCATGAAGGGTTACAAGCAAATGAAATATTTATTATTAAATCTGGACTATTACAGGTTTCTAAACTAACTACTGATGGGAAGGAACTAATTCTGCGTATTTGTAATCATGGTGATATGGTCGGTGAACTATCCCTTTTTAGTGATGACCCTAAATATTTACTAAATGGTAAGGTACTAACCTCTGGTGAAGTAGAAGTAATTAGGAAAGACGAATTAGAAAATGCTTTATTATCTAATAGCGAACTAACCTTTGAATATATGAAATGGTCAAGCACACAAATGCGTAAGTTTCAATCCAAAATGAGAGACCTACTATTAAATGGGAAAAAAGGGGCACTATACTCTACTTTAATTCGCTTAGCAAACAGCTATGGATTAAAGCACGATGATGGAGTATTAATTGATGTCGCACTTACTAACCAAGAATTAGCTAACTTCTGTGCCGCTACTCGTGAAAGTATTAATAGAATGCTTGTTACGCTAAGAAAGCTAAATGTAATTTCTATAGACAAGTCAGGGAAAATCTTTATAAAAGATATGGACTACCTAAAAATGGAGATTGGCTGCGAAAACTGTCCACTTGATATATGTAATATTAATTAATTCATTAGTCTCCAGCAAATATAGAAATGTCTACCATTACAGGTAGGCTTTTTTATTTCTCCTAGCTTTAATAAATACCAATACATTTACTTACATAATATTCCTATAATATTACAAATTTATTAAATTTATATTTGCATTTTCAATCCATTGCTTTTAATATTAGATTCAAGGATAATTTTTTTAAAATTCAAACTCTACATAAAAATAGGATAATCCGATGTTAAGCGCATTAAAAGGAGTAATCAATAATGACTAAATCAATGATGGTTCACGAATTCAAAATGATGTTGAGAAACAAAAAGAACATACTATTTATAATCGCGCTTGTCAGTTTAATATTGACCTACGCACTTTTAATTCTACCAATGCAAGAAACTCCTGATTCTTTTGATGCAGAGGAAATGAAGAAGGAGATTAGTAACTTAGAAGCCATAACTCAAGGAATGATTAATCGGGGAGGTACCGGCTATGCTGAAATGACAGGATCCCCGTTTGCAAGCTATATGTATTCCTTAAAAGTCCAATCCAGAATGGTAGATGCCTTTGAAGATAAGAACTTTAATCGCTTTATCCAATTAAGAATGAAAGGCTTTGATTATAATACCACTAGCGCTAGCAGAGATTGGATGTTAATCGGGGATGCCCCTTATCCAGGACTAGATGATAGCCGCAATTATAGTTTAACAGACCTTCGTTACCAAGGTTATCTAGATGCAAATATTCCGATTACCTATGAGATGATTGAGCAAAAGACCGCATTACAAACTATTACCAATTTTCTTCTTGGTACAACCGCATTTATTGTGCTATTTTGTGCTATCTATTTTAGTAGTGACATGTTAGCGAAGGATAGGCAGCACCGAACTATACTGCAAGGTTTACCTATTGGTTGGTATCGTTTAATCAATGTTAAATCAGCTGTAGCGTTTGGTTATACATTATTAATTTTATTCGGATTATTACTTTTAGCAGCAGTGATAATTTCTATTCAAAGTGGATTTGGCTCTTTTAAATTATCTGTTCCAATTACGCTACCTAGTTCTGAACCGGATGAATACTTCGGTTATCGGTTTAGCGAGTTTGATTCGATTTCAATTGCCAAGTTCCTACTACTAGCACTTGGAATTATACCGATACTTATATACCTATTTATCCGGTTAAATGCACTACTTAGTCTACTTTTTAAAAATGCATGGATTGTTTTAATGGTTAGTACGCTCATCTTGTTCTCTGAAAGAATCTATTACTCTAGAACATTAACAGAGCTTTTTGGCATTGAAATAAGTAATCTGCCACTGACGTATTTTGACTTTGGCAGAGTCATCTCAGGTGAAAAATACTATTTAGTACATTTGGAATCCATTACGTATGAAAAAGGTATTCTAGTGTTACTATGTACAATTCTATTCTTAGAAATTAGTCTTTTTGTAGTATCTCGAATAGTAAGCAAACGTCGTTTTTACCGCAAAGCGGCATGATGTCATTAGTCAGAAAGGATAGTCGATATGTTTTGGAAGTTTACCCTCTTTGAAACAAAATTATTATTACAGAACCGAAAAAGTTGGTTTATAGCTGCATTCCTTCTTGCCTTTTTCGTTTTATTCTTTATGTACTATAGTCAAGATCAGCCAGAACCATTAGATAATCGGAAAAGAACAGAAACACAAACATCCTATGCAGTCTTCGAGCACCTTGATCTTTTGCGTCATGATCTGCCTGAGGTTGCAGAAGTGTACAATTATCACACGCAAATCCAATCACTATTAGGTATGCAAGTGTGGTTTATTGGAAGCGGTCATGATAGTGAACAATATATAGAAAATGGATTAGAAATTAACCAGTTACGGCTTGCAGTACATGATCTAGGGAATGCTGGAATTCCTAATCATTTAATTGTACCTAAGGAAGATATTTTAAAAGAGGATGCATTATTACATTATATTAAAGACAATGATCTACCTATTGAGCCTGACTCTTATTCAACGAATCATTATATTACAAATGTCCTTTCTATGTTCTCGGGATTATTATTTCTTGTAATTGTTCTAATCAGCGGAAGTGAAATGCTCCTATATGAAAGAAATCATCAATCAGTGATGAAAGGTTTTCCTTTATCGTTTATAGGTAAAGTTACAAGTAAAATCGTAATCCATTTCGTTCATATTTATACGTTTTTACTAGTAGGATTTTCTTTCGGAGCAATCTATGTGTTTAGAAAATTTGAAGCAGGAGATTTTTCTTTTCCGATATTAGTTTATAAGAATGGGAATTATATCGCTTTATCTACTGGTCAATATCTCCTGTATATGTTTTTAGGCCTTGCCTTAATTACATTGTTACTATTATCATTATCCATTTTACTAAATATGCTATTCAAGAATGCATTCGCTAATATACTTATTGGGATAGGGATATTTATCCTACCTGATATTGCAATGGCAGCAGGATTGAAAGCAAGCTTCTTACATCCGATAAAATTCATCGATATGTACAAGGTTCTCTCCGGTGACCTTGCCACGGAATTAGGTAATAGTTTCATTGATTACTGGAATGCAATGGCCATCTTAGGAATCATAACAATCGTAATCATTGGCATTATTTATGCTATTAATAAGTTTGCCTATCATCGCGTGCCAAAAAACATGCCTTTAGAAAAAGCATTCTAATCATTTATTTAAAAAGATCGCCTTAAAAACGGCAATAGAAAAGAGGATTGACATGTTAAAACTGGAAAATATCACAGTTAAATATAAAGACAAAGTAGTATTAGAGAACCTTTCACTAGAAGCCAAGAGTGGAGAAATTATTGGACTTGTTGCTCCAAACGGTACGGGTAAAACAACCCTATTTAATGTCATATCAAACTTCTTAAAACCAAATAAGGGGAATGTTACGTTTAACGGAGATCTCCAATACAAGACGGAAGGAAAAGAAATAGCTATTCATAAACAATTGGCTACATTTCCGGACCAGGGAGATTTATTTGAAGAATTATCTGGTGTTGATCACATGAAGCTGTATGCCAATATGTGGAAAGGTACAACGAAGCATGTCAAAGAGATTTATGAACAACTACAAATGGAGAGTTATGTTAAAAAGAAAGTAAAAACCTATTCTTTAGGAATGAGACAACGATTATGCTTTGCCATGATTGCTGCAGCAGATACCCCAATCATGCTTATGGATGAGGTGATGAACGGGCTGGACGTGGCGAATGTATCACTCATATCCAAAAAATTAATGCATATGAAGCAAGAAGGTAAGCTAATTTTTGTTGCCTCCCATCTACTTTCCAATCTCGATTTATATGCGGACCGTGTCCTATATTTAAAGGGTGGCGATATCATTCATCAACAAGTCTTAACTGATACTACAGATGAGTACTTGAAGGTTGACTTAACACCTGATCAATATGAAAATTTAGCTTATACATTACCCGAGGATCATCTTTTTATCGCGAATCATCTATGTTGTATTCCAATTAAAAATATGACGGAAGAAGAACAGAAGGAATGGGTTATAAAACTGTCTGCCTATAAAGGAAAAGAACTTTCAATAGGACCACTTGGAACTGCTGAATACTATGAAAAATACTACCATGAATTTTAGGAGGGAAATATATAATGAAACGATTGCTTTTCCTCTGTTTTATAACTTGTTTATTCGTTTTAGTAGGCTGTAGTGAACAACCCTCGGAGAAGGTATTACGGTATCAGGAAAATAACGAAATCATCGATAAAGAAAAAGATGAAATTATTGGAGAAGTTAGTGATACTATCTACAATACAATTGACCGTAGTAATGCCGAAGCAGAAGAAATTATCGTTAGCCCGGTCGTAAAAGATATGCCAGACATTATTCCTAAGGAAGGAAGATATTCGATTGCTCCATTATGGTCGGAAGTGATGGCTCCTCAATCTGGAAGGGTACTGGTTTATGATCAAGACAATGTGCTTTTGGTTAGTGAAGTTTTTGATTCCTGGTATGGGGTTGAGAGTGTTACGGTAGACTTAAATGGCTCGCATTCGGTTCATCTAGATGGCATAAATGAGGCAATAATCACCCCTGTCGATACACAATTTTCGAATCAGCTTTCCGCAGGTATTTGGGAAGTTGGAAAAGATATTGAAGCAGGAGAATATTCCGTTTATGCCCCCGAGTATGGGTTTGGAGATTTACATGTTTATGAGGAAGGAAAGTCACCAAGAGTTTTTGAGTTTCTGGACGGTTCTTCTAAGATTGACATTCAATTAATAGAGGGACAAAAGTTACGCGTAAGCGGCTTATCCCTACTGCAATTTGAAGCAAAATAAGAAAGAGGAAAGGTGGGAACTACTGTGATAGTATTTCACCTTTTTTTGTTTGATTTTTCTAAATCTATATCTTCAAACAATGACTTAACATTCTATACTTAATAATTGAATCTACGTATGAAGCATAGTCTGTGAACTTGTTATGTCGAAACAATTTCCCTTCTAACTTGTTTTATCGACAAAGAACAAAGAACACCCTATACAGGTACTCTAATCCTGTTTAGGGTGTTCTTTACTAAAACTACAATACGATATTATTGCACGATTAATGTTGCTACCATCTCATCATGGCCGGTCCCACACATAATATTACAATATATTTTATATTCTCCTGGTTCAGTTGGTGTAAATGTTGCTTCCCCATCCCCTTGGATTTCAACGTCAAATTCATCAATAGAAATTCCGTGATGACCTTCTTCATTTGTAAGGGTAACCTTTACTTCTTCACCTGCTTTTACAGTGTATACATCTTGACCTAGGCTAAAATTGGTTGCTACTAGATTTACTTCATTATTTGCATCTGGAATATTTGCTTCCGTACTTTGGGATGAGTCTGTTGATGCATCATCTTCTTTAGAATCTGTATCCCCTCCTCCACATGCTGTTAAAACTAAGATCAAAGAAAATAGTAATGCCATTAATAATCTTTTATTCATTTTTAATTCCTCCTAAGCGCAATTCTTCTTACACCCTTATCATAACTAATCAATCTATTATTAGCTGTGACATATGTCACAGCTAAACACCAATTCACGAACTTGTCACAAAATAGAAACCGTTACTTCTTTCACTTAGGAAATTGGTAATCAATTTTACGATTATAGTCGAAAAATACCTTTCTACCAGTTAAAATAGAAGGTGATTTCTTTTTAAGTTCTATCCAACATTATTATAAGAAAGCGTTTCTATAGATGGTGCACGATTTCTTTTTGGGGCGCTCGCATTAGTTCTGCTCGGGCGACTATTACTCTGGTTCATGCTTGTTTTACGTATTTTCGAGCGACTTCTAGTATGTATCGCGCGTATTTTTATGTTTATCGAGCATCTTTTATTATTTCGCCCAACGTTTGAATCTCATGTACTCTATCCATTAATAGATAAGATTGGAGAATTTTTGTAATGAAAAAAGCTTATGTTTACATAGCAGCAATCGTGATAGTAGTGATTGGTGTTACCTTACTTCTTCTGTACCTATCGAAAGATGATACATCTTCATCTAATCCAAATGATTTATCTAATTTAGTAGAATCGAAGCCTTTACCTATCCCCCCATTATTGGAGGATGTCAATCCAGATCCGAACTTAGCGGAATTCCATCTAACCGCACAGCACGGTGTGACGGAAATCCTTGATGGGATTGAGTCTGAAACCTTAGGATACAATGGAAACATTCTTGGACCTGTTATTAAAGTTCATGAAGGAGATCGTGTTAAAGTAGTCATGAAGAATGACTTACGAGAAGCAACTACGCTTCACTGGCACGGGCTCCGTGTGGATGGGGAAAATGACGGTGGTCCACATTCAGGGATTAACCCTGGGGAGACATGGGAACCGGAATTCACGATTGAACAACCAGCAGCAACACTCTGGTATCATCCGCATATGATGCACGCAACAGCAAAACAAGTTTATGAAGGACTAGCAGGGTTATTTATCATTGAAGATGCCGTATCGGACAGTCTTCCAATCCCTAAAGATTATGGGGTAAATGATTTTCCAATAATTATTCAAGATAAGCAATTAGATGCTAGTGGCAATATGCAGTATAACCCTGGAATGAATGACATGATGATGGGGCTATATGGAAATGTTTACCTTGTCAATGGCGCAATATCTCCTTACTTAGAGGTTCCAAAAGGAATGGTTCGTTTACGCCTTCTCAATGGTTCCAATGGTCGAACCTATCATTTTGAGTTTCATAATGGGCAAGAATTTTACCAAATTGCTAGTGATGGTGGTTTCTTAGAAAAGCCAGTAGAAATGACTTCCTTAACCTTGAGTCCTGCTGAGCGTGCTGAAATATTAGTAGATTTTTCTGCATTTGAGACTGGTGATGAAATTACGTTAATGGATACGGTCTCTGAACTAGGAAAAACGATTTCAGCAGATGAAGTAGAAGTTATGAAGTTCCACGTAACGAATACAGAATCAGAAGCGTATCCAATCCCAGAACAATTAACTGAGATTGATACTATTGATCCTGCTGATGCAGTAGTGACCAGGGAAATGGTTATGGCTGGTGTAGGATCGACCCTAACCATTAATGATAAATCAATGGATATGGGCGTCATTGATGAAGTTGTAAATTTAAACGATACGGAAATTTGGAAAGTAAGTAATAAACGTACCGGAGTACAGGGTGGAATGGCACATCCATTCCATTTACATGGTGTCCAATTCCAGGTCATCGACCGTGATGGGAACCCACCTCCAGCAAATGAAACCGGCTGGAAAGACACGATTTTGGTAGAACCAGGTGAAACGGTGCGAATTATTACAACCTTCAACCACAAAGGGATATTTATGTACCATTGCCACATTCTGGAGCATGAAGATGCTGGGATGATGGGACAGTATGAGGTGAAATAGATCCCTTTGCAATTTTTCGTATTCAAAAGTCGCAGGATATCATCATCACTGCGACTTTTTATCTATTAAGCTTTCTCATTACCGTCTTCTCAATCCATGTCCATGGAATAAACTTCTTCATCAACCATAGCGATTTTGCACCTTTTCCAACCTGGTAGCGAAATTTTGGACGATTTGCTTCACAAATTCTCCGTACTAGCTTGGCTACTTCTATTGGATCCCCTGCATTTTGATAGGATTGTTTGGCAAATGCATAAGCATTTTTCTTTATCGTATCATTACCAATTCTCTCCCCTACTTCTAATCCCTTCTCCCAAATACCCGTTTTAAATGAAGCAGGCTCTACTAGAGATACATAGATACGCATTGGAAGAAGTTCCATACGCAAGCTTTCACTATAACCTTCTAAAGCGAATTTTGAAGAGCAATAAGGACCCATTCCAGGAAATCCAAAATATCCACTAACACTACTCATATTAATTATTTTTCCTTGTGTTGACTTTCTCAATAAGGGCAATAAGTGGAATGTCGTTCGAATAACACCCATTACATTCGTATCATATTGATTTTCCCATTCCTCCATCGTTAAATCAGAAGTAAATCCGCCCTGTGAGTATCCTGCATTATTAATAAGAACATCGAGCTGACCGAAGTGATCCGATATCCATTTGCTTACTTCTTTAATTCTTTCCTCATCTGTCACGTCCATCTCGACTATTTCTAACTGTTGGTTTAAATTAATTTCTCTAGCCATATCCATTATTTCTTTTTGATTAGCTTGATTTCTCATTGCTCCAATTACACGATACCCTGCCTTTAATAGCTCTATAATGATAAGCTTTCCAAAGCCACCATTGGCTCCTGTTACAAATGCTACCTTCATGACATTTCTCCATTTCTAGCATGAACTTGACAACCTATTGTTCCTGTATTAGTTTTTCATAAATATCTACTGTTTCTTGCTTACTCTCCCGATTCAAAATAACATAACTATCATCAAAGGCAATATATAGGAAAGGACCTTCCTTGCCGGCTACGAATAACTTCCCTTGTCCATATGGATCCTCCAGCTTAAACTGTCCTTTCCGAACATTTTCAGAAGAATAACCGTTTGTCCGCTTCAAAACCGCGGGAAGCTCATCTAGTAATTCCACCTTAGCAATGTCATCTATAGCCCATTCATCTCCGTACATACCGGAAATAATGAATTTTTCGTTTTCTATGATGATATCGTTATTTGTACTTCCGATAAATACTCCTACAGCGATAATTCCTACCGTTATAGTTGATATAACGACAATAATCCAAAGCGATTTTTTCCTTTTATGGGGGAGCTCATACTTTTGAAGATATATTAACCCACCTAGTAAGAAAACGGTAAATAAACTAAATCCAATTAATGGACCATATGGAACACGAAAAACCGTTAGCAATATAGCTAATAGGAGTATATAAAACGAGTACACGAATATCTTCCCAAGTTTTTCTATATAACCATTTTCTATTAAATACTCCTGTTCTTCCTTTGGACGATTATAAAAACCTGATATTAAACTATATTCCTTCTTCTTAACAATTAAATAGGTCATTCCACCATGTATAATTAGTATCCAACCCATCACCACGATAAAGATTAACATACCAGTAGTCATCATTACCACCTCAATAAGCTATGTTTACACCGTTAAACAATTATATAGTACCTTTTCCATCTACTTTTTTAGTAATTCTTTAAATCTTTCTATCTCACGTCGTAATACCTCCACCTCTTGTTTCGATACTTCCATTTCTCCATAACGTACTTTTTGATACACGTGCACATCAACGTTCAAACCAATCCGTTTCAACCATTCATCAATTGTTTCCGTGGTCTTTCTTCCCAGCTGATGCTTAATTGCTTTTCGTTCAAACTTATGAACCAAGATTCGGACTGGGTGTTTTTTACTGATTTTCCACCAAGTTAGTAAACCTTTTTGTTCTTCAGGAAAATGTACATCACCACGATGTTTACCTGAAGCAATGGTAATTCCTTTTATACCAGCTTTTGATGATTTATCTCCTTTAAATATTAGAATGATCATGATAAGCCCAAAAATCGCAAGAATGACACCAATACCCATATATCCACCTAAGATGAATGAAACTATAGGTAACTCCGTTGACACGTTTTCTAATGACTCTATACCTGTTCCTATGTCGATTTCATCTTCATTATTATTGTTTTCCATAAATGGTACAAGGAATAGAACTCTGCCAATTAGGGAAAATAAGAAGTATATAGTAGAGTCCCAAATTTTCACTAGATACGTTTGCGAACTAATCCAATATGCAATCATACCTCCACAACTCATCAATAGTAATAAATATATAACCCCTTTATAATAAAGCAAAGTCCTCTCGCTTCTCTCCAATACCGATATGTTACTGCACATAAAACCAATGATTATTACAAGTAACTGGAGAAACAATCCCATAATGGAATAAAGGTTATTCGTAATTAGAAATACTACAATTGAAAGTGTAGGCGTTAATAATAGATAAGCCGCTTCCCTCCCTATTACTAAAACGTGACGTATACGAAAGTATCTCCATAAAACGATACAAGAAATGAACACGCTAAGTAAAAGAGGATATCGAAAATATAGAAAAGTTGGAATTAATAGAAGTAAGGTGAAATAATAATAGCTATGGTTTAAATCTTGCTTTTCTAAAACCACGAAAAGTATACAAAGGAGGGCAATGACTACCAACATACTCCAAGCTGGAACCCAATGGTAATAATAATGTATTGGTAAGAGAAGTAAGATACTTACTATAATCATTTCACACATAAAGTGATAAACATCGGTGATAAATTGTTGTTGATCTTGCTTCATAAGCCACCCCTCCGTTGAGGATTTTCCATTGCTAAGTCCTCCATCTCAATGTTAAACAGCTGGTTTATTTCACAATTCAATATACCTTGATTCATCCACTTATGCTCTACTAAACCAAGGAATTCTCCCACTGTACATCGCATCCCCAGTTCTTCCCTTATCTCCCTTACTAATGCATCCTTTGCACTTTCTCCGAATTCAATATGTCCTCCTGGTAAAAAAGTATTCTGATATCCTTTCGCTTTTCCAACTAATAATTTATTATCTTTTATTAAGATACCTCTAGCTAAATGATGAAAAGGCTTTTCCATCTTCTCCCCCCTTATCTATTAAACTATTGCCCGAACAATATACCGTGAGAAGGTAACAGGTAGCCCTTTACTAGTAGCATTATCATCAAATATTCTACTAATCTCCTCGAAATGTTCATTGCTCAGTTGTAAAAATATAGTGTTCTTTTGACCGAAGCAGCGCATTTTTATTACATCTATAGGTGATTCTATATATTCAATAGTATTTATCTCTTCTATGCTTGCCTCTGTAAAATTACTTTTTGCTAATCTTTCTTCTAGAACATCCTTAATAGTTACTTTCCCCTGCTTAAATAAGTTCGGGAACCACTGTATTAACTCTTGCCCTGACGAATCTCCAGGATGTAGGCCTACTACTCTTCCACCATTTTTTACTATGTCGGCTAATCGTGTATAGGCGGAGGTTGGCCCTTTACGAATGTATGCGCAATCAAAACTATTCGTATCGAATGGAAGTCCATTCTTGGTGTTTCCAACTACAAATGAAACATTACGCTTCTTATGTAAATTATCAGCTGAAATAAATTGATCCGTTACATCAAATCCAATTATCTCCTTGGCATGCATACTACATTTCTTTGTAAAATGTCCATGACCACAGCCAACATCCAGTACCTTCTTATTTTTCACCAACTGTAACACTTCTTCATCAAAGATGGTTTCACCGTTTGGAGCTTCTATTAACGATTTCCACGGATAATGATAAACCCCATATTGTTCACCAAGTTGTTTATACCATTCAAGCGAATGAGGATTAATCCAGTCCGGATGATTAGTAGGATCAGGTAATCTTATCACGTTACAATCATCCTCCATGTTTTTTTGGTCCAATAAATCCAGCAACTGACTTGGCGTTTCTAATTTAGGAAAAGTATTGTTCTTCATACTTATATGTAACGGTAGAAACCAAGTTTCCTGATACGACTTCATGCCTATTTCAGACGCACCTTGCAACTCATTTGATCCTCCATCTCCAACGAACCCGGCCTCCTCAGGGGTAACACTTAAACGTTTACAAGCTAATTCGTAAATCCCTCTATTTGGCTTAGCATCCTTTACTTTGTAGGAAAATATAACATCGTCAAAAAACGGTACTAGCTTAGACTGGTGAAATCCAATAACTTCCTCTTCTGTACAATTACTAATCAAACCAATTTTAATTTGCTTTTCTTTAAGTTTTTGTAAAAGTTGAAGGATAGTATCATCTATCTTTTGAAAAGGTACTAACTTACAAGCTACTCTAAGTTTATGCACTTCTTCGATAGCGTTCTCATCGACTGGTTTCCCACATGATTGCAAAATATCTCTTAATACACTTTGGTGATTTGTAAATGTACCATTCATACGTCTTTCTCTTCTTAATACCCATTCCTTTTTATATACATCTTCATCAATTCCCAATACTTCTACAGAATAGGAGGCCTTCTTTTGATTATTTTCCCATTCCGTGATAAGCGTCTCATACAGGTCAAAAAAGATAGCTTGCACCAATGAATAACACACTCCTTCACCCCTTAATTTATATCTCCTAAATAAACTGGAAATTCTACTCCTTTTGTATAGTCTATGAGCTTCTCTCTCATAGTTTGCGGATAGAGCCTATATTGCATTAACGCTTCCAATGGCAACCATTCCACTGAAATTTGCCCCTCATCTGGCACTATTCCATTCCCCAGATCTCTACTACCTGTCACGCTACATAAAAACATATACTCGATTTGATGTACATCTGCATCAAAGTCGGCATGTTCATGATTATTCCCAATATATTCCCGAATAAATAACAGGCTACCAACATCAACATCTGCATTAACTTCCTCCACACACTCTCGTTTTACAGCTTCATGAAGTGTTTCCCCATGTTCTTGTCCGCCACCAGGAAGTAAATAATAGTAGCCATCTTTATCTTCTTTTTTTATAGTTAATAGTTTATTTTCTTCCATAATAATTGCTTTTGCTGAATTTCTTATTCCCATTTTCCTACTCCCCTTCAACAAGCTATTGGTATAAAATAGAAAATCGTACAGCCAACTATATTTCTGTACGATTTCATTTCTAGTGTTCTACCTATTTATTCATTTATATTTGACTATACGTATCAATCGGTTCCAGAGGAAGCTTTTCCTTCCAAACGCTTCACTAAAGGCTGCTTCCAACTATCAGCTAATAGATGGCAACTTACTAGCTTTTCCACTAGCTCCAGATCATTCTTTTTTTCATACATGACTTCATTACAATTGGCAATGGACCATTCTATAAATGGTCGTTCTAACAAGGCTAGCTCTGCTCCTGCTTTAACGACCCCCTCTTGCAATACGCGAAAATACCAGCCTGTCCTTCCCGTTTTCTGTATACGCATTGCCAGGTCCATTGTTCGATGGCGACGAGCTGGCTTCCAGCAAGGTTTTCTAGGTTGAGAAACTTGTATGACCGCCTCACCAAATTGATATGTATCACCAATACAAACCGTGTATTCATCCATATCAGCCACTGCTAGATTTTCCCCCATACCACCTATATGGATACCTTCTATTTGTTGTTCATTTTGCCAATAATCATAGTGACTTACTGGATATGCAAAAATCGCCTTCTCTTGTCCCCCATGATTTTTCTTATCCGCTACTTCATCACCTTTTAACCCGGATTTACTTAACCAAACAGGCATTTCTGTACTCGCTTTAAACATGCCGCTCTCCCATGCTTTCTCTAATGGATTTGTGGCATCCGGATTACCGACTCGCTTCACTTTACCTACTAACAATTTTTGAACGTATGGTGTTTTCACTCTCTATCTCCTATCACGAAATATGATAATTTAACCAAGTTAAAATAAATGGAGCGATCATTAAAAAAACAGCTGCCATAATGACCCCATTGGTCATCGCTTTTGATAACTTATTTCTCCTCATCCCATTATACCAACCTGAAAATTGCAACTTATTCCGATACAATACAAAAAACAGAACGAGTATCCCTATGAATCCAAATAGCATATAATCTGATGAAATTTCAAATGTTGCATAAATACTTCTTATAATATAACCACCTATCACTTCAAAGAAGGCCAAAAGAAACATTATCCGAACTAACTCCAGACTCATTCTTACCATTACATTACTCTCCTTTACGGAATATGCTACGTTTAGTAAGTATTTACTATAATATTACCACATTTTTTAGAATTATTTATCGGTTCGGATTAATTTCTTTGCAAAATAGCTGAAGTAATTACCAACTATTTAACACTCTCTTTAAATGTAGAATCGAGCTAAATTTTAGGTTTTATTCAACAGAAATTCACTGGGGAAAAGCTGCATAATGATGGAGGAATACTGTGAATTGGACTTATTTCATCTGGTGTTTTGAGGGTTAATGATTCTATAAAATTATATATTGGAAAGCAAGTTCGAGCACTTCTTCGAGAAAAATAGAAGTTGATATTATTCTCTTTTTTGCCAGTAACTACATATGAGCAAAAAAGAGAAGAATCCATATGAATAGCACCAACTAATAGTTAGATATACAACTCCATGGATTCTTCCTTTTTCAATTATCGCATTTTATTTATATTGGCTTGCACCGCTTGTATGATAGCTGAACGAAACCCATGTTCTTCCAAAGCAGCTACAGACTGAATTGTTGTACCACCTGGTGAACAAACATCATCTTTTAGTTTACCTGGGTGTTCATTTGTTTCTAATACCATTTTCGCTGATCCTAAAAGTGCTTGTGCAGCTATTCGGTATGCTTTATCACGTGGCATCCCATTTACAACTGCCGCATCTGCTAATGCTTCGATAAACATATATCCAAACGCTGGAGATGACCCACCTACCGCACTAGCAGTATCCATTAGACTTTCATCTATAATCTCTGCTTTACCAAAGCATTCAAATAACCGTGTTACCTCAATTTGCTCTTCAGGTGTAACAAGTTGGTTAAAACTAATAGCGGTTAACCCTTCGCCGACTAGTACAGGTGTATTTGGCATTGCTTTAACTAACTTTATATTGCGATTAAATTGTTCCTCAGTTTGGGCAATCGTTTGTCCAGCAGCAATGATAATCACAATTGTCTCTTCTTGCACGACATCCTTTATTTCATCTATTACTAGAGGATATTTATCAGGTGTAACTGAAAGAAAAACAATATCACTCTTGTTCAGAACATCTTGGTTATTTTCCGCAACGTTTATTCCATACGTTACGTTTAAATCTAATAATTTTGGCATAGTACGATTGGATGCATAAATATTCTCCGGTAGCACAAACTCGGAATTCACAATACCCCCGATAATCGCCTCTGCCATTTTCCCACTACCAATAAACCCTATTTTTCGTTCCACGTAAAAATTCCTTTCCACTGATGTCATAAAAGTTCATTTTAGTATATTGCTAGTTTTATGGCAATGGTAGAGCAGTAGATCTATTTATTAAGTTATAGGCTGGACTTACATTATGAGGTCGCGTAGAGGAGTCTAAATTCGCGCGGGAAACGTAAGAAATCGCGCCAGGTTTACTTCATAACGCGCGAACATCACAATAATCGCGCCACATCTGATTTATAGCGCGATATTCTATTAATCTGGAGCAATTCTATCAGATTACGCGCGAATTTTCCTTTTTCTCGCGCGAAAATCCATTCTTGTCGCGCGATTTAATTAACATCAAGATAACAAACCTAAGTCGAGCCATTTTCTTATTGACATGTAAAGATAGAATCCATATAATTATTCAATAAAGCTTATGATTCCGTAGCTCAGCTGGGAGAGCGCCACCTTGACAGGGTGGAGGTCGTTGGTTCGAGCCCAATCGGAATCATCACTTCAAAACATTGATATAAAGCGATTCCAAGCCAATTTAGGAATCGCTTTATTCTTTATTCTTTATCGTGTTGCCGACATTTTGACGGCAAAAGGCTGTTTTTCGTTGGTTTTTGTTGGTTTATCTTGGTTAAAATTACGTCTTAAATTTAGGCTAAAATAAAACAATCAAAAATCCATACCCAAACACTCCAACTACACCAAACTTTGCAAAAGTTTTACTAATCATCGCTAAAAGTGCATATACTCCTATTGATACTCCAACAAGTATTGGAATGGCCGATATATAATCGAGTGCTATATTGGTCATTCCTTCTTTTATTTTTGTCCCAATCCACTCTCCTACATATGCT
>NZ_JBCPXV010000035.1:0-35082 GCF_039581225.1 Ornithinibacillus proteolyticus
TGATGTAGTGGTCGGGAAACCAACTATATCTTATCACGAAGAGAGGCCTTTTTTAATTTTAATACCACGCTATAAGCTCTCCGGAACCCCCGGCATAGCCAGGGGTTTTCAAATGACACAAAAAAACAAGGTAATCTACTAATAAATTACCTTGTTGTTCATCATCACAAATAGAATTGGTTCCCTTTATCTTTAACTGGCGCTTTCATGTGGAATGGGAATACCTTCTCCTAACGATCTGTAATCCCCCATTAATAATACTTCATATAACAATACTAGGCTACCTTTCTCTTATTCATCAACCGCTTTTTCATGCTTAAATGGACAAGATATATAACTAGAAACACACCATAAACAGCTGTTCCAACAAGGTAAATTGCTTGATAAAAGGCAGCAGTAGCAACTAACCCTAATAGCAAGGAACCTCCACCAATACCTAAATCAAAGAAGTTAAAGAATGAAGCCATCGCATCCTCATGTTCATGTTCCTCGACTAAGTTCATACACCATGTCTGCACTGCTGGGAATATCGCCCCGAATCCAAACCCATAGAATATAGCAGCTGTTAAAATCATGCCGTTGCTGTTGGCAGCATATAGCATAATCATTCCAATAATCGCTAGTATAGAACCAGGTATTAGAATAATAGGCGGCCCATATAAATCAAACAATTTTCCCGAAATTAATCGAATAGCAAAACTTGCTGCAGCAATCAACAGGAAAAACAGTCCAACGTTAGTAAAATCCTTTTCAATTGCGTATAGAGAAAAGAAGGACATAATTCCCCCCGCAGCCCCTCCAATTAACAAAATAAGCAACGATGGAAACAGGACTCGTTTCTCTAGTATTTTCACGTTATGTTTCTCTTGTTTATCTAACGCTTTTCCTTTTGGTGCTCTTTTGATAAATATCGCCATAATTACAGCTAGAAAAAGAACGGACATTCCTCCTAGGAATAAGCGTTGAAAGTCAAATAATTCTAATGTCATAATTCCAATCATAGGACCTACCGATATAGCAATTGTTTCCCCAACGCCAAAGTAACCTATCCCTTCTCCTCGACGATCCTTAGGGGTTATTTCAGCAGCAAGAGTTGCAAAATACGTTGTAGCTAGTCCAAATCCAGCCCCATGAATCAAACGAATGATTAATAGCACACCTATATTCGTGGAAAGGTAATAAGCACCTGTGGATAATGCAATGATTATAATCCCTAAAATTAGAAGCACTTTTTTATCAAATTTAGCTGCAAGACTTCCTGCAAATGGGCGTATTAATATAGCAGATAACATGAAAATTCCTGTGACTAAACCAACCTGATTTGCTTCCCCCCCCTAAAGACGTAACAAATAACGGAAGGGTAGGTAATAACATTTCAAAAATCATAAAAACTAAAGCATTTGATACTAGTACAAAAATAAAAGATAAAGACCAGATTTTATTATTTGTATGTGTCATACGTTTTCTCTCCTTTATAAACATTCATGCTGAAAACCACTTACAAATAATAAACCCTCCTGTAAGGGTAGGGTCAATAGGAAACAGGTATTTGTATTTCGTAAAGATGATCTTCTCTTTTATTGGAGATATAATGGTCAACTATACTTCTTTCTATAGCATCTCCTATTATACGAAAACCGTTATCCTTTATGTATTGTAATAAAATATGGTAATACGGAGCTGAATCAAATTCTTCTCCTCTAAAATAAATACAGGCATACATCCCCTTCTGAAACGTTTTAACCAGGGGACTTTCAATATCTCCTTCTTCGATTAAGATAAAAATGGAGTTGTATTCATCAAACTTATTATCGTTTACATTATTTATGCTCACGGTAAGTCCAACACCGCCAATAAATATGGAAGATTTCATATTCGCCGAGTTCTCTAGCTGTCTAAGTGTTAGCTCCAATTCTGGTTCTGAGCTTATTTTTTCCATTAATCTTACTACTTTTCTTTCATTAACTTCCTTTATAGTTGGTACACCTAACTCCATTATAGTTCGAGCCAGTTTAATATCATTTATTCGGTTTTGAAATTGGCGCTGAACGCGTTCTAATTCCTTTATTTTTGTTTCTGTTAATTCTTTTTGTTTTTCTAATAATGCCAAGAAGTCGTCAATGTCCCGATGATATAAGTGGCTCTTAATCTCTTTTAAGGTAAATCCTATCTCCTTTAAATACTGGATAGTATTTAATTGTTCGAACTGCTCCGTGGAATAGTATCTATATCCATTGTTCTTATCGATCTCTACTGGTTTCAATAGATCAATTTCATCATAGTATCTTAGAGTCTTTATAGTAGTATTATGAAGTTTAGCCATTTCTCCAATAGAAAATCTATTTTTCATCTTGTTCATCCTTTTGTCATGTTTAGATACTCTAATGTGTACGATAGAATGTCTGACCCAAAGATAGCACAGAAAGGGAAAAGAATACTATCTCAACCTTTCTCCAAAGCTTATGCCGTTTTTTCAGTGGACATGTAAGAATTCCATTAGATCGTATGACCTATCCAACGATCAAATCTATTGCTCTGAAACCTTTTCCTAAGACAATCCTTCCTACCCAACCTTCCCCTCCGCTTCCCGTATAGAATCCGCTATAGCTTCACACTTCTTTATAGCCCAAACATAATGATTCGTTGTGTTTGCCGCAAAATAGCTGTATAGATTACTTGTTTTCGTCCACTTATAATATTTTTTCGTCATAATTTCTTCGTTGGTATGGGCTTTAATAAGCTTCATTACCCTCTCATGGCTTAGTTTCAACTTTTTGATAGCTTGATTTAATGTAACCTCTTGATAGTTTTCCCATATACGCATATTAAGCTGCTTGAGTGTTCTCCATTTAAACCCTGGTGCTGGCATCGAAGGAGTATCACCATCCATCCCTTCTCGATACCACCGCTCTAGCATGGCATGCCATTCATACAGATGCATAATCACATCACGAAAATTCTTATCTCTTTCGCTCGTTTCAATTGAAATACTCCTTTTTCTACTAGGTACCGATTCAATGATTTCGAATAATAATTGAAAATGATGCTCGCTATTTTGTATTAACATTGCCTTTTCACTTGTTTCCATCCCTTATCCTCCCTTTGTATATGTTCAATATCTTTGTTCTTGAATTCACAAAATCACGTGCAAAAAATCTTCACCATATCAAAGTGTAGTTGCCTCTACTTTAATAACCATGGAACATTCATCTTTATCTCAAGCTGAATAATTGACTCAGGGAACCCCTCAGGTACTAACGCCAAATCCTCCGTAAACCATACGTCAGCCTCACACTGTTCGATAGAATATGGAGTTAGCACCTCACTACTTATTACATTCGATGGCCAATTTTCTGGACCATCGATGATTCGACCAACAATATGATAAAAGATACCATATACATGTGTTCCATCCTGATTGGCTATGTAATGCGATATTTCCCCTTCTTTGCGCGGATCAATTCCAAGTGAGTGAAATAAAGCCTTTATTTCTTGTGGGAATGTTTCACATGCTAAAACAAAATTCGTACAGCCCTCGCAGTCACAGTCCTCCGTGATCAGATGAAAATGATCATAGAATTCTTTAGTTTTCATGACGTCTACCTCAATAATCCAAGAGCCTAATTCCATTTGTTTCATTGTCTCACCTAACTTGTTTTCATAGTCGTTACAAACCCGAAGTCAAATTCCATTTTGTGGTAACCCTTTTTTACCAGATTAGAAAATAGCACTCCACACAGTAAGCTTGTTTTCATCCCGATTAAAAATCCACATAAAACGGCTGCATGGTTTCGTCCAAGCAATATTCAATTCGCTGTCTAAAGTTTAAAACCGTCACCATCTCAAGCGCCTCTTCAATCGGAAAGAAACCAACCTCCAAACTTTCCGGACTAGTCGTCGGCACCCCTCCAATAGGCCTTCCTAAAAACAACGTATTACAGATAGATCGTTCTACATTTTGAAAAATTCCGCAGAACTTGATAATTTCTATATCAATACCAGATTCCTCTTTTGTCTCACGGATTGCGGCCGCCTTTATCGATTCCCCCTCTTCTACTTGACCTCCTGGCATTTCCCATCCTCTTCGTGGTCCTTTAATCAATAAGATTTCCTGTTTATCATTCAGCACAATTGCCGCCGCTGATAAACTATGCTTCGGTGCTACCATGTTTTAAATCCCCTTTATTCTTCGTTTATGATCTCTCTCTCAAACGTTTCTCCATTTGGGTAAGCTACCTTTAACACAAGCCTCATATCGTCATAAATATCGATATTATTTTTTTCAAAAGAGCTATTGCTCGGTCCTTCGTCAACCCTATCCAACTCTTCCTCACCAATAAGCTTTCCTTGTTGGTATTTTAGGAGTGATACGTTTTCCATAACATTGTCCAAGCCTTCTGCTACATAATGGTGTAAATACACTCGAAACACTTTATCCTCTAAATAAACACCTGTTTCCACATAGCCATACAATTCGGTTAAGAAATCATATAAGTATCCAGTTTGAATATCACCACTCTTGTATAAACCATCCTCATTTGCTACGGAAATATAATATTGAAATTGAGTGCTTTCGTATAGATTATCTGTGATTTCATTAGAAGGAACATCGTCCAATTCCTCTACATGACTTGTTACACCATATATTTCAGTAGGTTGCCAAATGGGACCCATACCTTCTTCAAGTGGAATAGAAGCCTCATATAGCCCTTGTTCTCTTTCGGTTGCAGGAATACTCGTGAATTGGTCATCCTCTTTAAGTGCATAATGAAACCTCACATCAGATTCATCCGCCAACTCTTTTACAAGCCAGGTAAACCGTAATTCACCATTACCAGCACTAGTGAAAATAACCTCTGTATCGACATTCCCAAGCCAGCTTTGTTGTTGTTGAATGTCCTCTAATAAACTCATTATCTCACTGGTCTGATTTTCTATCTCACTCGACATATATCGCTGGTCCGACTTTACCAGACCTATCTTATTTCCTAACTCATTTACTTTAGTTAGCAAATAAATGTTCAGGAACAAGCTAATGAAAAGCGCTGAAACAACGAAGATACAGGCGTATTTAATAAGCTTCTTCTCTTTCATACACTACCTCCTTATCGCAACTATTCGCCCTACATTCCCTCAGGTCTACTTTCTATTAAACCTTTAAAACTATGACGGTATTGCCACATTAATAAACCTTCTAATAGAACAACTAACACTGCCAAGAATAATAACTCTGAGTCGACGAAAATATGAAATGCCAAAATATTGACAATAATGCCCGCCAATACAACGATTGCTAGTGGCACAAAGCGGCGAATTAGAAGTAATATGCCAGCAATAATCTCAACACCTTTTTCCATGGCTAAGAGATACCCATCACCTAGAAACTCCATAGCTGCAGGACTTGTTGGAGCAAATGGTTCTAATCCAATTAATACAAAGTAACCATTCAAACCCGCTCCAAGAAAAATCAACCCCAGTACAATTTCACTGACCCGGGTTACCACATTCACATCGACTCCCCCCAATAAAGTAAAAGATTTCCTATACAATATTTTACCATTATTACAATAATAATTTATTAAAATTATTAAAAATCAATTTTCTTATTTCGATAATAATTAGATACCTCTATTTGGAAACGCTTTAATATTGATTGACTCGCTGTTTACCCTGTTGTTATAATTCCTATTAGTAAACTACTACTGTTCACACATCAAGAAGGGATGGAACCTACCATGCTTCCTCACGAAAAAATAGCATTAGCCAATACTCAATCAGAAATTTTATCAATTCTAACAAACTATCAACATATCATCGTCTCTATGGCAAATGGAGAACCCGATTATATTCTTAACTTGATTGATGAGCATCCAGAGGCCTTTACTAACCTCACCATTCACCAAATGCTAGAATTGAAGGATCGCCGATATATTCAAGGAGAATATCCGAATATCCGTTATGTATCCTATTTTCTAAGTAAATATGCTAGAAAATCCTTTTTAAATGGAACATGTGACTTAATTCCTAATCATTTTCACCAAATGCCACGCCTACTAGAAAAACGCTGTCCCAACCCATTGGTCGTAAGTCAAGCCTCTCCAATGGACGATGAAGGCTATTTTTCATTAGGTACGTCAGGTGATTATACAGCACACTTTATTGGGAAAGCGCCATTTGTTCTACAAGTAAATAACCATGTCCCAAAAACACATGGCAAAAATAGAATCCACATCTCTCAAATAGCTGGATTTATCCAATATGATCAATCACTACATGAACTACCGAACGCGCCAATCCGTGATATTGACCAACAAATAGCGGAATATGTTGCAGAGCGAATTGAGAATGGTTCCACACTTCAAGTTGGAATCGGTGGGATTCCAAATGCTGTAGTAAGTCTGTTAAAAGACCATCGTGATTTAGGAATTCATACTGAAATGCTGACCGATGGTGTGTATGACCTTGTGACAAACGGTGTCATTACTGGTACGAAGAAACATACCCACCCTGAAAAAATAATCGCCACCTTTGCTTTTGGGACCCAACGACTTTATGACTTTATGGATAATAATGAGCAAATCGAAATGTTACCTGTCAATCAAGTGAATGACCCGCGAGTCATAGCCGAAGAGGATAATATGGTAGCGATAAACGCTACGACGGAGATTGATTTTTATGGCCAATGCGCTTCAGAGACAGTCGCTGGCAAATACTATAGCTCCACAGGTGGACAAACTGATTTTGGCTCTGGTGTCCGTTTTGCTAAGAACGGAAAAGGATTTATCTGTCTTTATTCAACCGCCAAAAATGACACCATTTCTCGGATTAAACCAATAATAAGCCCGGCTTCGGTTGTGACCACATCCAAAAATGATGTCGACTATATCGTAACGGAATATGGAATTGCGCAACTACAAGGTAAATCCATTTTCGCCCGCACAAAAGCTTTAATCGACATTGCCCATCCAAAGTTCCGTGATGAGCTAACATATGAAGCGAAGAAAATGGGATTTTGGATTTAATTGCAAACGAAGTCGAGCTACATTATAAGGAGTACTGAATTAATTCAGGCTCCTTTTTGCCTTTATCGGAGCATTCTTGTGCAACTCAGTAATTTCTTAACCACCCACACAAAAGTTACTGACAAATCGTAAATACTTCCATTATCTATATTCCAACCCCACTCCTCCAATTATTCTTTTCCTCCTAAATAAGTTTCAGAAGTTGTAGTTAAATAATTCCAATGGGTAATAATAACGTTAATATAGCTTTATTGGAGGAAGAAAATGGAGAACTACCAAAATACAAACAAGGCAAGACGCTACAAGGCGCATGTTAGTATTTTTGGGACAACCCAATTACATTCACGAAACCCATGGACTATTGCCATGTGGTCTGCCGCCTTCCCAGGATTTGGCCACTTTCTTTTAAATAAATACTTTAGAGGATTTGCTTTATTTTTTTTGGGAAATTTTCATCAACCAAGTATCTAGTTTAAACTTAGCCATTGTCTATTCCTTTACAGGTCAATTTGGGGTTCCGTCAGGAAAATGCGGATTTACAACGTTAAACTATTTTTTTGGAAACAAAAACCTTGCTTCCCCAACGCTAAGCAGAAGAAGCAAGGTGAGTTAATAATTTCACTTGCCAGAATCACGAGGTGGATTCGACATGTTCATGTAATTTATATCTTCCAGGGTAAACAATATTCACCTCAACCTTTACATGGCGCAGGGAATCTTGGTTTAAAACGAGTTGCTGTTTTCCTGTGGCAATGCTCTTCCATTGATGTGGATGTTTGCGATACAAAGATTCGCCCAAATTGTAAATATCTATACCCTCTTTAAAAGCAGTTTGATACGTTTTGCGGATTTGCTCCTCTATTTTTTCCTGAGCCATTTGTGTGAGTTCCTTTTCGGTAAGGTCCGTATGCAATTCATTGATCCCCGCCTTCACTTTTACTGAAATATCGAAATAAGCCTTGTTCAATTTCACAATAGGAGTCACTTCATATTTGGGTTTTTCTGCGACAAGAACAGCCGCAAGCTTCTCTTCGGTAAACAAATCAAGAGGTACTCGGATCGTGTGAGTACTTAGCCAGGGCATTCCCGACAAATCCTTAAGATCCATTCGTCCATAATAATTGTTTAGATCATATACTTGTACGCCTGAATATCTAAGCTGCTCTTTTGGTTTATTACTTTCCTGCCATTGACCTTTGCGAAGCGATAATTCCGGTATATAACTGGTTCTAGCCTTTTCGTTTGAGTCCAGTACAAATTGTTGCAGGCGGACCGGAGCAAGGATAGAACGCTGTCTGAAATTTTGCTCGGGCTTGTGAAGAATGGATGCATTTGGCGATAATCTAAAAAATGGGGTTGCCAGCAAGATTTCTTCAAGAGGCTCTCTTGTGCTAAACAGCCAGGCCAAGTACCTTATTTCACGATAACGATTGATCAATTCCAGCACTTCTCCAACTTTGTTTTCCTTCATCAATCTCTCGCTGAACAAAATGGCAGAGATTTGTCCCAAGTTTAAGCGTTGTTGTGATGTACTGTACAAATCATTTACCGCCTCCGTAAACGAGGAACCTTCGCCTTTGCCCACCCAAACCGGGGGCTGCTCCGCTTTTTGCTGTCCCTCCAGCTTGGCCACTGTCGAGAAATCAAGCAATTGCACATATAAGGTGTATTGACCATCGACATAGTCTATTCCAACAGCCGTAGCATAGTTCATGTTTTGCACTTCATATCTGCTCCAGCAACCGGTAAGGGTGAGAAGAAGGAAAAGTGCAACCATACTTTTATATCTCATCATTTATGCCTGTCCCCTTGCCTTGTAGAATCTCGTGTCTTCAACATGTCCGGTCGAGTGTTTCGCCATGGCCAAGGTAATCGAAACAAAGCGTTGGCCAAGTCTTTAAATGGAGGTGATATTGGGGCCAAGTAAGGCAAGCCGCATGAACGCAATGAGGCTAAATGGCTGAGCACAATAAATACTCCAAGAAAGAAGCCATAAATGCCAAGCATGGCAGACAGAATGAAAAGAAAAAAGCGTAAGATACTAATTGTTCCAGCCAATGATAGGCTCGATAAAGTTGAACCAAAGATTTGTGTAATTGCTCCGATGACAACAATACCAGGGGATAAGAATCCTGCACGAATGCCTGCATCCCCCAGGATAAGTCCTCCTACAACCGTTACCGTGCTGCCGACCGCAGAAGGGAGTCGGGTACCAGCTTCCCGCAGGATTTCTAAGAAGATAAGTGCAATAAACATTTCAGTTGCCACATCAAAAGGGATTCCCAACCGGTTAATCCCCAAAGTGGCAAGCAGATAATAGGGCAGCTGATCTTGATGATAGGAAAGAATGGCAACAAAAAATGCAGGAAGCAGTAGCGATACGGACAAACCAAGTAAACGAAGCGTTTGACCAAATGTAGCTGACAAAGCAGTAAAGTGGATATCTTCGGGTGCTTTCACAAGCAAAAATAAATTGGCAGGCGCAATCAACGCAGCTGGTGTACCATCCACAATCAACGCTACACGGCCATTTAGCATACAGTTCACGGTAAAGTCTGGTCTGCCTGTATACCCCATCAAAGGAAATAATGCTTTTGTCGGTTCCATTAATTCTTCTAGCTGAGTGGCGCTAAACGCTCCGTCAATGTGAAGATCATCTAATTTATTCTTTACATCTTGAACAATCTTAGGATCAACAATGTCACGCATGTATAGAATCGCAACGGTTGTTTTCGTGCGAACGCCTACTTTTTTCGTTTCATAAACCATACTGGTTGATTTGATTCGTTTCCGAATTAACGCCACATTGACTCCAAGTTCTTCCACAAATCCATCCTTTGGTCCACGTACCGAGACCTCAATACTGGATTCTTCCGGATTTCGCGCTGGTTTTTTTGAGATATCGAGGGAGAATAAGGAGCGTAGGGTCGGAATAAACAAAAGCAGTTTGCCTTCAAAAATATCCGTTTCGGCCGTTTGCTCCCACTCTTCAAGAGTAACGAACTCTAATTGCAGTTGGCTCGACTCGACCATTTCCTCCTGATGATGAAAACCATTGTTTTCATAAAATCGGGTCAAATGAGGAAGCACAGTTTCATGAATGAATGTTTGGTTGTCACTTAACCCCTCACAATAAAGCAATAGGATTCTCGATTGTTCATCATCAGGGTTTAATTTGTAAACATGGTGCTTAACATCTTGACACATTTTAAAGTGTTGGATGAGTGATTGTTCATTAAGTGGTTGCAAGACTGTTGCCTCTGTATTAGGCGATGGCCTCTTGCTTTCTGCCCCCTGATTTCCAAATAATCTTTTCATTCGTCGGAATAGTTTATTCATCCTAGCTAGTCACTCCTTTTGGCGAATTCTTGAGATGATCATTCGACCAACATACAGGATCAAGGTCCCTACTGTAAAGATACAAAATGAAGGAAAATAAAACCTTCCTAACAAGTCTAGAAAAGCCATGTCGCTCATCGGCAGCAAAATGGCAACAAGCATGGCCAATGCGCCAAATAACACGGGTAACCATCTGCGTTTTTGTAAATTCCACAATTCTCCCAAGAGATAGATAGAAAGGGACACACGAATAAATGTACCGGATAGCCACTGATAAATCGAAAAAAAATCGACATGCTCCACATATTCTCCCAGTCTCACGATTCTCCATTGAGCGTAAGCGGGGTATCTCTGGTTAGCCGCTTCATCAGGGCCGAACATCGTAATCGATCCCATCAATGGTCCTAACGTAAGTCCTGTAAGGATGAAGCACATCAACATCAAGCTTTTAAATCCTAGTTTCTTTGTTAATTTGTGCTGAATCAGCAACATCAAGAAAGACAACTCCAGCAATCCCCCGGCAACGTAAGGAACACCTTTCCATAATGGAGCTGTCCCGTTTTCTAACAAAGGAAAAAGCAGGGTATAATCTTTAAACTGAAAATTGGCAATCGCCACAAGATGACCTAGAATAACAACAAATGGCAACAATATTCCGCTCACAATTGCAATTGTACGGAGTCCTTGAAAAGCAGCAAAGAAGCATGCAACAAGTGTAGTTCCCGCAAGAACTAGTATCGGTGTTTGCGGCAAGTAAGATGCGATTGTCCATGTTAGAGTATCTTTTAAGGAAATAAAGCCCATGAGCCATAATAACAAACTATAAATAATCACTAAGATTGCAGATAAAAACTTTCCAAAGTGCTGATCTAGCCACTTTTTAATGTGTTGATTGTTCATGTTTTGAATGATGTAGTTCAAGCAACCAATCCAAACAGGTGAAGCGACAAAAACAAGAAGCACTACGAGCCAGGCATCTCGCTTTGATGCTTCGAGTAGTAAAGGGATAATAATCACGTGGTTCATTAATCCAACCGAAAGGATAATAATCATGTATGACTGAATAGGAGTAATCTTAGGCAAAAACTCACCTCAAATCCAACAATTGGAAATAGAAACATCATGAGCTATAATTCCCTTAACAACTTCGTTCTATTCATCTGATATTAAGCTAGTCCTGGCTTATATCGGCCGGACCAACTTAGAGCAAGAAAAAAATGCTAAGCCCGTCACATCAAAGGCTTAGCGTATATTTTGTTCATCCAGCCTAGTTATCCATTTTGATAAAACTTTAACGTGCTTGCAGTCAAGCAACCGTTATCCCAACGAGGTGGTGTAAAATGTTTAAATTATATTTAGATCCTGGTCACGGGAGAATGGACCCAGGAGCTATTGGCAATGGGATGCAGGAAAAAGAAATTACCTTAAATATTTCCCATAGCATCCGAAATCTCTTGGAAAACCATTATGAAGGCCTGTAAATTAAAATGAGTAGAACAGCAGATATTACGCGCAGCTTGAAAGAACGTACAGATGATGCGAATGCTTGGGGTGCAGATTATTTTCTATCCATCCACGTTAATGCATTTAACGGTTCAGCTCATGGGTATGAAGATTATATTCATAACAGTTTGTCTGATTCATCGAGAGCAATTTGGGATAGTTATCGTACTACTGTCGACATAAACAACATTTATTTACTAGCAAAAAAAGAGGATAGTCGGTTTAATTCATTCACTATAGGTAACTTTGAGATTAATTACTTGGATAAACGAAGCCCCATATTAGCTACCTTATGGGCTATAGCTATCCCAAGTGTCGGTCAGATTTATGTTCATCGGATTATCCTTGCTAGCTTTACCCTTATATGGACCGCTATTTTTGTGTATAATTCGCATTTTCTTGAGGCAGTCATTTACTTGGTAAACGGGGATCTGAGTAAATCAAATGCTGTATTAGATGCCCAATGGTTTTTATATATTCCTTCTTTTTACTTTTTTTCTATTTATGATTCGTACACGAGTACGGTTGAGAATAATAAACTGTTTGAAGATGAACAAAGAAAGTTTTTAAAAAGTCATTATCAGGATTATACATTTAAATTAACTAATACAGGTAAGGTGAATAACATGCAAATATTTGCTACATTCGAACATTCAACCTATCTCGAATTAGCTATAGCTGAATTGGAGGAACAAGGTATTACCAATATATTGGCATTACCATTAAAGAATCGTACAGAAGAAAGAAAGAAAGAAAGCTGTTCGATAATCTTCACCAATCTGATGGTGTCTCCATGATATCGAAAGCAATGATATTGGCATTTCTCACTTCAACCTTTGCAGCAGCAAAAGGATTCGCCTGGGAATGGGGGCCGATCATCTGGGGATTAATCGGAGCTGGTATCGGGATGGCTATCGGGTTCGGTTACGATTTATTGATGAAAAAAGTGATAAAAAAGAAACAAAGGCAATTAAGAGGAAAAAATTCTGAAGTAATACTTATCGTTGAATGTGAAGAGCATCAAAAAAAGGATGTAATTAGCATTTTACGAGATCGTTTAGCATTTGGAATTGCTGAACTTAGTCCAAAGTAGGCATGACGAGAAGCAGCTTATTCAAATGAAATAGCTGCTTTTCCTATCGGCTGGATTTCTCATTCATTCCCCTATTCTGCTATGACGCTTCCTGTAAATTCAAGCAACAGAATCGATTAATTCCCTTTCCTATGATAAGCTTTCACTATAGCTTTAATAATAACTACATAGGAGTGATATTCATGACAAACGCAATGATTCCAGAAATAACATTAAATGATGGTAATCGCATTCCTGCTGTTGGTTTTGGTACATATAAACTGAAAGGAAATGAAGGCGTAGCAGCAATTGAAAGTGCGATTAATCACGGCTACCGCCTGCTTGACTCTGCTTATAATTATGAAAATGAAGGAACTGTTGGGGAGGCAATACGTAGAACCTCAGTCCCTCGCGAACAACTACAGATTACATCAAAGCTTCCTGGAAGATATCACAATTATAAGGATGCGGTGACAACTGTACAAGAATCCCTCTATCGCGCCAATCTAGATTACTATGATATTTACTTGATTCACTGGCCAAACCCGAATCGTGAATTATATGTGGAAGCTTGGCAAGCATTAATCGATGCAAAAAAATGGGGCTTAATCCGTACTATCGGCGTATGTAACTTCTTACCTGAGCACCTAACGAAGCTTGAAAAAGAGACTGGTGTATTACCAGCAATTAACCAAATTGAACTTCATCCATTCTTTAACCAAGAAGATCAACGCAAATGGCATGAGGAACATAGTGTGGTGACCGAATCCTGGAGTCCTTTAGCTCGTGCTAATGATGTATTTGAACACGAAACGTTGAAGAAAGTCGCAGAAAAACACAACAAAACAGTTTCCCAAGTAGTCCTCCGCTGGCATTATCAATTAGGAGCTGTCGCAATTCCTAAATCAGCTACTCCTACTCGTCAGCTCGAGAACATCTCCATCTTTGATTTCAGCTTAGATGCGGATGATATGCAAACCATCGCTAGCCTCACCCGTCCTGATGGTCGCCTTAAAGGACAAGACCCAGCTGTATATGAAGAATTTTAATCTGTAATCATGCTCTCTACAAAAGTAGGGAGCTTTTTTCTCCTATTGCATTCCTTTCCCCACATTGATATGGTAAAAGTAACCAGATTAATAGAAAGGATTTTTGGGATGAATGAGAAAGTATTATCACTAAACGACTTAACCATGAGTTATTCAGGAAAAACTGTGTTAAACGGCATCAATCTAGATGTCTACCGGGGACAAATAATCGGCTATATCGGGCCCAATGGTGCTGGGAAAAGCACGACATTAAAAATCATCCTTGGCCTAGTAGAAGGATATGGTGGAACAGTAGAAATATTAGGTGAAAATATTGCTTCAAGTAATGACGCTTATAAACAAAAAATCGGCTATGTCCCAGAAAATGCAGAGATTTATGATACATTAACTGCAGCCGAATACCTAACCTTCATCGGAGAGCTCTACGGATTAGAACGACAAAAGGCAGAGGATAAAGCATTACGATTACTGCAACAATTCGATATGGAAGAAGTCTTTCACGCTAGAATCTCCTCCTTTTCCAAAGGAATGCGGCAAAAGGTATTAATCATCTCCAGTCTATTACATAATCCCGATATTATTTTCCTTGATGAGCCACTGAGTGGACTCGATGCCAACAGTGTTATGATCATTAAGGATATGCTAGAAGCCTTAGCTAACCAAGGAAAAACCATCTTCTACTCCTCCCATATCATGGATGTGGTAGAGAAAATCAGTAACCGAATTGTCTTACTAGTCAATGGCAAAATTGCTGCCGATGGCTCCTTTGATAAGTTAAAAGCGCAAAGCCAAGAAGGCTCATTAGAGGGGATATTCAATCAGCTAACTGGATTTGATGTACATAAAGTAACAGCGGAGAACATTGTATCCATCGTGACAGAGGATGGTCATCATGAGTAACTTTCGCACATTAAAGCTACTTGATCGCTTCCAATTTGTCTTTACTAAGCTTGATATTGATTACCCTGTCATGCGAAAAATCGTAGAAATCAAGCTCACCATGGATTCTAGACGTGTTCCAACACTATTGAATGATATGAAGAAAAAGGAAGGGAATCAGTTTTTAAAGTCTCTCTGGATATATGCCTTATATGGTATTCTGCTTATCCCATTTCTTTTTATAGGGAATAGCTATATGCTTCAGTCGAGCATCATGCTCGCCATTGCGATGTTTATTCTAATGACTTCCATGATTTCCGACTATTCCTCCGTATTATTAGATGTTCGGGATAAGGTCATATTGAATTCGAAACCAATCAACACAAGGACCATCAATGCCGCTAAGCTAGTACATATTGCCATTTATCTAGCCATACTGACCGGTGCCTTTATCGGCATACCAGCCATCGTTATGCTCTTTGTACATGGTATCTGGTATTTTCTCATATTTATTCTAGAGATTATTTTACTAGATTTGTTCATTATGGCCTTAACAGCATTAGCCTACATTCTGATCTTGCGTTTTTTTGATGGGGAAAAGTTAAAAGATATTATTAACTATGTACAAATTTTCCTCGCGGTCGGTATTGTTATTGGCTATCAAGTTATTATTCGTGTATTTGACTTCATGGATATGAATGTCACCTATGTCTTTAGCTGGTGGCACGTCTTCATGCCACCATTATGGTTCAGTGCACCATTTGAGCTTCTCTTAAATCATAATTATACGCCAGAAATTATCCTACTATCGGCAATGGCTATCATTGTTCCATTACTGTCTATTATGCTATATTACTGGTTAATGCCTTCATTTGAGAAGAACCTACAGAAATTAATGGAGGAATCGGGTAAGAAGAAAAAGGAAACATGGAGTCTCGACAGACTGTTTGAAAGGCTAATTTGCTTCAGCAAAGAAGAACGTACCTTTTATCGATTTGCCTCCATCATGATTAGTCGGGAGAGAGATTTTAAATTAAAAGTGTATCCTTCCTTAGGGATGGCATTAGTTTTTCCATTTATCTTTCTATACAATAATATCAGTTTAATGGATTCTGTCGACTGGGGAAATAGCAAAGCTTATTTAACACTTTATTTCGCTAATATTATTATCGGTGCCGTCGTCTATATGCTGCAATTTTCGAGTAAGTATAAAGGTGCATGGATTTTCCAAACAACACCAATACATAGTGAATCTAGAGTGTACAGCGCGACCTTAAAAGCCTTTCTCGTAAAACTATATTTACCGGTTTTTCTTATATTATCAGTCGTGTATTGTTGGATTTTTTCAATCCGTATTATACCAGATATTCTCGTTATCCTTTTCACGGCGATTTTACAAGTACTCCTTTCCTATAAATTATTTAATACTGGAAAGTTTCCATTTACGCGGCCTTTTGAATCTGCACAGCAGGGCGGTGCTACTGCCGGGATTGTCATCGTATTAATGCTTCTAGTTGGGGTCTTGGCACTGATTCATTTCCTCGTTTCTCTCATAACGATTGGGGTCTATATCTACCTAGCATTAGTAGCAATTCTAACCATCGTTCTCTGGAAAATGACGTTTCGGAAAAGATAGAAAAGAAGTGGGACGCTCTAACAAAACGTTCCACTTCTTTCTTCCTATTCCATTAATAACCAAATACCCCTTGTTATTCCATTTCATTTTAAGATAGTCTGCTATAAGATTAAGTGGTACTATGTTGGAAATACTAACAATAAAGGAACATGTATATTTAGGAGTGACAGCAACATGATGCATTCATCTTATAGCCCTATCTTAACCACTTTTTCAGTGATTATCTTTATTCTATCTATCTACACCTCATTCATTTTAGTAGAAAGAATCTTTGATGGACTTCGTTCACACAAAATATTTTGGATCATAGCAGGAGCATTTGTGATGGCAACTGGTCTTTTTTCTTTTCATTTTATTGTCATCATCGCCCATCACATTTCATTTCCACTAAACTATAATTTAGAAATATTAATCGTGTCCTTTCTATTTGCCCTAATGTCATCGTTTGCTGCTTTTCTAACACTTTATGTTTCGCAACTGACAAAGGCAAAAGCTTGCCTAAGTGTGTTTATTATGGCTTCCGGCATTTTTCTATTACATTATTCCGCAATACTCGCGATGAATGAACCACTTATTATTCAATTTAGCTCGTTATCATTTGGATTAACGATTGTCTTGGCTTTCGTATTTGCCATCTTAACGGTTATGATGTTCAAGCAAATAAGACATCGGACCGCTCATAGTTTTACACGGGCAGGAGGCAATGCAATCCTATTAGGGATTACGATATCTGCCCTACAATATGTTGGGATAGGAGCAATCGAAATTCTCCCTCATGTTCATAATGAAAGAGGCCCTACAGATATTGACACGTTTACTTTAGGTATCATTTTATCGAGTACATCTTCTATGATTATTATCGTTACCTTGTGCATCGCCTGGTTTGATTATCGTTCCTTACAAAAACAGAAACAGCTAATCAATCAAAATAAGCATAGTGAAATGCGTTACCGCGATTTAGTTGAATTTTCCCCTGAGCCCTTACTTGTCCATGATGGAAAACGAATACTATTCGCGAATGATATTTGTATCAAATGCTTACGAGCATCAAATAAAAACGAAATCATAGGTAAACCACTGAAGGATTTCATTCATCCCGATTACCAGCGAATTGCAAAGCAACATGTAAAAAATTTACCCGATCAAAAGCAGGTAGACTTTATCGAAATGAAATTCGTCGCACTGGATGGTTCATTAATTGATGCTGAAATAAAGAGTTATCCGATTGTGTTTGAGCATAAACCAGCGATTCAATTAATCGTCCGAGATATTACAGAACAAAAAAAAGTAAGACGAGAACTGGAGGATAAACAACAACGTTATTCCTCTTTGTTTGATAATAATCCAGACCCTGTATTTTTATTAAATGCGGATGGCATTTTCCAAGATATAAATACTTCTGGTGGGAAGTTAATAGGCTATACAAAAGAAGACCTACTTCAAATGTCCTACCAAGAAGTAGTTGATACAGCACATTTAGATGTCGCAATAGAGAACTTTAAGAAAACCATTTCAGGTAAGCCACAAGCATTTGAATTAAATGTGAAGGCGAGAAATGGTAGTAGCATTCCCGTTAACATTACTACCATTCCAATTACGATTGAAGGTGAGATTACTGGTATATTTGGTATTTCAAAGGATCTTACAAAAGAAAAGCAAGCTCTACAGCAAATCAAGCATCTAGCCTATACCGACCAATTGACTGGACTCCCAAATCGTAGATGGTTTAATCAGCACTTGTCAGAAGTAATTAACCGCTCTGAAGAATACCCGAATTCATTAGCCATTCTAGTAATCGATTTTGATGATTTTAAAGATATTAACGACTTATTAGGCCATCATATGGGCGATACGTTCCTTAAGCATGTCGCCAAAAAGCTACAAAACAGTGTTAGAGAACAGGATCAAATAGCTAGAATTGGCGGAGATGAATTTATCATTACATTAGAAAATGTGACAAAAGCGGAAGCGGAGCAAGTAGCAGAAAGAATACTCGACGTCATGAATCAACCAGTTGACTTAGCAGGGAACGACTTAATCATAACGCTCTCTATCGGCATTAGTATCCTTCACAACTGTTCCATCGAAGTAGAAACATTAATCAAACAAGCAGATTTAGCAATGTACTTAGCCAAACAAAAAGGAAAAAATAACTATCAATTTTACAATGACCAGTTAAATGAAAAGGTGAAGAGACGACTTTATTTAGAAAACGCCTTAAGAAAATCGATCGAAAATGATGAGCTAACACTGTATTATCAACCACAAATTGAATTAAGCACTAGAAAGCTAGTTGGATTAGAGGCATTGCTTAGATGGAATCTAGAAGATGAACAAGTCTCTCCAGCTGAATTTATTCCAATTGCCGAAAAGACTGGCCTAATAGTCCCTATCGGCGAGTGGATTCTTCGGGAGGCTTGTCGGCAAATTGGCAGGTGGAAGGATCATCCTTATCTTCATGTCCCTGTTTCTGTCAATGTATCTGCTAGACAATTAGTCGAGCCAAGCTTTACGAAAAGAATCTATCAAATATTAATGGAAGAAAGCATTGACCCTAAATATCTTAAGCTAGAAATAACCGAAAGTGTCATGATGGACATAGAGGACTCAACCTCTATAGTAAACGAATTACAGGCACTAGGTTTAAAAATCGCAATTGATGATTTCGGAACAGGCTATTCATCCTTACACCTTATTACTAGTCTCGATTTTGAAACACTGAAGATTGATAAAACACTTGTCGATATTCATAATACAAGAAAGATGCGCGTATTAAAGGCGATAATCCAGTCCATCGACAGACCAGTTGTCATTGAAGGTATTGAAACCGAGGAAGAATACCAAGTTTTAAAGGATTTTAATGCTATAGGACAAGGCTACTATTTCGCTAGCCCGCTCCCACCAGAACAATTATAAAAAAGGACAGGTGCTCCCATTTTCAGGGTACCTGTCCTTCTTTATGCACTAGATTTCGAAATATGCTTTTGTTGGTACCTTTGGTCTATAATCCCTAGGAATGCTTTAAACTTTTTAAACGTAAAAGCAAATACAGGACTTTGAACAAAGGTAAAAATAAACGTAAAGATAAATACAGGTCCTCCTAAAAGGAAACCAATCACCAATACAAGTGTCTCCACTAGGATGCGGATGGTTCCAATGGACTTACCCAGTTTATCGGAAATCGATAACATAAATCCATCCCGCGGTCCTGCCCCTACTTCAGCTGAATTGTATAGTCCGCCACCGAAGCCCATCGTAATGATCGCCACAACCATTACGAGATAATCTGTCCATGTATGTGTTGCATTTGGTAGGAAATCAATCCATAAAAACATATCAACAAATACACCTACGAGAATTCCATTTAAAAAGGTACCTAATTTCACATAACTCTTATCCAAGATTAACGCGACAATAATTAATAATACCGAAATAATAATCGCCCAGGAACCGATAGACAAGCCAAATTTATCAAAGAGTGCTACATTTAACACATCCCATGGATGAATTCCTAGATATTGCATTTTCAAAGCAATGGTAATTCCATAACTAAAAATTAACAATCCTAGCATATAAAATGACCAACGAATAAAACGTATCATATTTCCCCTTCTTTCTGTCCTTATCATAGTATGATTTTGAATATAATGAAAGATTTCTGAACCGAAATAGGAACACATTATTTCGTCGTAAATAGGACAGGAAAGTATTGTAAGGATTCCCGTCGGCTATTCTGAGATTGACTAGCTGGACTAGGACTCGCATATGCAAATAACCTTGAAAATAAAAAGGAGCAGCACTTCAGAATCGCTATTTTTCTGACGTGTTGCTCCCACTATCCATCTCTATTCTTGTCCAGGAGCTCTAGTGTGCACTTCTTCAGTCTCCATTGCTCGGACGTATTTTATATCATTCCCTGTTGGATTCTGGAATAAGCGTAATCCGAATTCTTTCGCTATAGCGAATAGGTGGTCAAAGATATCGGATTGAATCGATTCATAAGCCGCCCATTCTGTCGTATTCGTAAACGCATAGATCTCCAGTGGTAGCCCATTTTCTGTTGGATCTAATTGCCTTACCATTAAGGTCATATCCTGACGAATTCCAGGATGGCGTTTTAAATAATTTTCAACATAAGCACGGAACACACCGATGTTTGTCATTGCTCTTCCATTCACCGGATTTTCTCGACTAACCTTATGTTTGCGATTGTATTCTTCAATTTCTGCTTCGCGCTCCGTTATATAATCAGAAACAATCTGAATCTGTTTTAATCGCTCTATCATCTCTGGAGAGCAGAACCCAATACTTGTCGTATCCAAATATAGTGAACGCTTAATCCTTCTTCCCCCTGCATCCTGCATTCCTCTCCAGTTTTTAAAGGAATTCGAAACTAACGCATAAGCAGGGATCATCGAAATCGTTTTATCCCAGTTTTGTACCTTTACCGTATTTAACGTAATATCAATTACATCACCATCTGCATCATACTTCGGCATTTCAATCCAGTCCCCAACTCGGACCATATCATTTGTAGTCAGCTGAACCCCAGCAACAAGCCCTAAAATGGAATCCTGGAATACTAACATAATAACCGCTGATAACGCACCAATACCACCTAATAAAACAAGCGGGCTTTCTCCAATTAAATTGGCAATGATTAATATAGACCCAATGATGACGAAAATAATATTGGCTACTTGAATATATCCTTTAATCGGTCGCGTTTTAGAGACTTCAAAAGTACGATATATATCATTAATTGCATGTAATGTACTATTAATTACCAATAACATAATAAGAATGATATATGTATTAGACGCCTTTTGAATCAATGTTACATAGTTTGGAAAACTCGTCGCAAATTGATAAATGATGATTGCCGGTACAATGTGTGATAGCCTGTGAAAGACTTTTCGTTCTATAAACACATTATCCCATGTATATTTATTGTTTCTAATGACCCTTGTAATGATCCTTACAACAATCTTCTTCGTAATAAAATTTGCAATGATACAGATTAAAGCGATAGCTAAAACCTTAAGACTAATAGTAAGATATTTTGTAGTCGCTGGTTCCAAGTCAAAATCTGCAACCCAATTCGTAATAAAATCCTCCATGTTTGTCCTCCATACCTAACGAATATGTATTATGATACCAAATGTATTCGTCTATGTAGAGTATTTAAGGTCTGTCTGCTAAAAAAATCTATAAAACAATTACATCTATCATAACAAACAAACGATACTTTTCCCATCAAACAAGGTACATCCCACAAGCATAATTTACGTATCATGCAAATAAAAAACCAAGCTACCCAAGCACCTTCTCCGGGAATTTCTAATAGGATAGGATAATTGCTATTACTGTTACCAGTTAGGAGGAATCACATGTTTTGTCATCAATGCGGTGATAAATTAGTGGACGAATCTACTTTTTGTATAAATTGTGGGGCAAAGGTTGACCACGATAATCACATTACAGAACAAATCCAGTCGACAGATACAATGAATACCGCGATAAACTCTCACGAAACTAGCCTACCCCAGGTTGAAACAAATGGTAAAAAAACATTAACCACTCATTCGCTATTCCCTTACGTTATCCCCCTTATAAGTCTCGTATTGGTTTCTGTTTTCCTTATCTTCACTTATTTATCAGAGCAAAGGAAAAATGATCAGGTACTAGAATTACAACAATTGGCAGAGGCAAATGCCTTAGAAGGAAATTTTACAGAAGCCACTAAACTGCTAGAAGATGCAATCGAAATCAGACCAGATTATGACGTATTACAACAAAACCTAGACGAAGTTAATCGTGCCCAAACATTTGCCGATCAGCTTGATGCTGCCTTGACACTGTCAGCGAATCAACAGTTTGATCAGGCTGAACAAGAGCTGACTACATTAACCAATCAACTTGCAGCCGAAAATAGTCCGCTTTTCACTTCCTTTGAAGTCCTTATAACGGCAGAAGAGGAAACTATCACGATTGAAAAAATAAAATTGGAGCTCCCTACCATAACGAACATCGATGAGCTAGCCAATAAACTCAATACGCTAGAGGCATTATCCAATACCGAAGCGGAAGCTGTAAAAACAGAGATTATGGATAAAATTGTTCAAATTGCTTTCGAGGAGGCAAGTACACTTTATACGGATGGATATTTTGAAGAAGCACTCGCTATGTTGAATAAAGGATTAAATTATAGCTCCAATAACGAGCAATTATTAGCCTTTAAAGATGAAATAGAACAGGCAATCACTGCCTTTGAAGAACAGGCGGTACAAGACGACCTGCATAATCGCACTGCAGCTGTAGAAGTTACCTACTTCGATGCCGTGCTTGAAGAGAATGGTGACATCACCATTTCCGGTACCCTTATTAGTACAGCCACTGTTCCAATCTATTCGTTAACCGTTTATTTAGCTATCTTTGATGAAGAAGGGAACTTTCTCTTTGAAGACGTATTATTTGTTGAGCCGTATGAATTAAACCCAGGTGATGAAGGAATATTCGAAGGTGTCCTGGAGGATGTGAACCAAGAGGCTTATATTGAAATCACTAATATTACCTGGTACTTCGATTTGTAAGGAAGGGAAGTGGAGCAAATGAATAAACAATGGATTATTAGTCTAGTCCTAACCGCTGTCGTTTTAGGAATTGGAATCACCGGGTTTTTCATGATCAAGGGCACAATACCCGGTCAGCTTGACCAACCGTCTAGCATTCTCTTAGATAATAATGCTTCAGTCGAAGAAGACACAGCAGGAGAAACCGCATTAAAGGATATTATTCAAGAAGCACAAACGAAAGTAGTAAAAATTGAACTCGCCGATGGCTCCATCGGTTCTGGGTTCTTATATAACGACATGGGCGACGTGATCACCAACGCCCATGTTGTTCATGGTGTACAGGAGGTGACGATCGTTACTTCCGATGAACAACAATTTACTGGAACTGTCATCGGCATTAGTAGTGATATCGATATCGCCCTAGTAAGAGTCGAAGGGTTACAAGGTCTTGAGCCCTTATCCATACGAATGGAAAAGGCAGAAGTCGGTGAGGATGTACTAGCACTTGGCAATCCCCTTGGCTTAGACAACACCGTAACAACCGGCATCATCAGTGGGGTTGGACGAGACTTTGAGCTCCCACCATATACGTACTCCGATGCTTACCAAATCTCCGCCCCCATTGCTCCCGGAAATAGTGGTGGCCCTCTCCTCTTAAGTGAAACCGGAGAAGTCATCGGCATTAACTCAGCTGCCTCCGAAGTTGGAACCATTGGATTCAGCATCCCAATTATTGACGTACTTTCATTGATTAAAGGATGGTCAGCATCACCAATGACTACACTACCTGGGGTTGAATAGATTAATGGTTCGTGTTGGATGGTACTTTATTATTGAATTTAAATTGATTTCTTAGGCAAGATTAGATTAACACTCCCCCTCCGCCCCAGGACTGAGGCAAAAGTCCGTCCCACGACATATTGTAATAATTTTCTAACTATATTACGATTATTGTAAACCAACACGGACAAGGGGAACAAACCATTGTATACGGAAATATTTCGTGAAGTAGTCGATATTATGCATCATGATTATGCTGGTTATATTGATAAAAAAGGCTGGGATAACCCAGAAGAATTTGAAAGTAAGATTATGGAACTAGAAAGAAATGCTAACCTAACGCCTCACTCCTTTCTAAAAATCGTGGAAGACTATTTACTAGATTTTCAGGACCCACATATCTTTTTCAACCTCATCCAATCCGAAACACAAAAGCAATTGGATAATGGATTTCGTGTTAGGCGATACCAAGATAAATTGTATGTCACTACACTATCGGGAGAGAAACGTTTAAAGCCTGGCGATGCAATCCTATCCCTTAACAACACGCCCATTCCGGAGCTAGCAAGAAAACATCAACGTGAATTAATGGAAACGAAAGCAGAGCGTGAGGATTGGCGAAAAATCATCCGAAACTATGATGTAGCCGAAATTATCCACCTAGATGGCTCTACAGAGTTCATGGAACTAAAAGCGTATGAGAAGCCTGCATATGTGCCACAACACACCATAACGAAAGTAGATGAAGATACATTATGTATGACACTAACCGATTTCAATGAACCAGATACACTGACAACACTCCTTTCCAAGCATGAGCAGGAACTGACAGCTACGAAAAATCTAATTATTGATGTTAGAATTAATTATGGCGGAAGTACACTTGCATACCAATCTCTAGAAAAATATCTTTTCCCTGACCATAACATAACGATAGATATGCAAGATTACTTCATGAAATTCAACATTACAGATAGAAATGCAGACTTGATGATTCAATCCATTAATGAGGAGCTTACGAAGATAGATAACGAGGAATATCGTACTAGTTTAACCCGCTGGAAAGAAGAAGTCTGGGTTAAACATAAGGGGAAAGGATTCGTTTCCATTGAGGACGAGGAAGTATACGAAATAACCGGAACGAAATCCCCAGAGCATATCGTTCTATTAACGGATAATTATTGTGGAAGTGCTGGGGACGTATTTGTCTGGCTGTGTAAGAAGTCACCGAAGATTACCGTACTCGGTAGACCGACGATGGGGCTCAATGATTACTCTAATTTGATTGATATAACATGGAACAACCAATTTCAATTGATGTATCCAACATCTCGATTAAATCTACTCGATAAACGGAAGCCTGGTGCAGAACCTGGAATTAAACCGGATATTTACATTCCATGGACTCCAGAGCATATACGAAAAGATATCGATATGTGTTGTGCAATGGAAATCTTAAACGAGAAAAACAAAGCCCATAGATGATTAAAAAACACTTATAATCGCGCTAACCTTAGCCATTATAAGTGTTTTTATTAGCACATTCACTTCAGAAAAGCTTCATCCTTTGAAACACGTACCCTATCATCAGGAAAATATTTCTTAAAATATTTCTCAACCGCAATATGAATATCCTGACGATACCACTCGGACAAGCCATGCTTCTCAAACAATTCCGGCATCCCTAACCTAGCTGATCGTCGCCCCATCGAACCATCCCCAATACGTAGTGTATCAATCCAAACATGATCAACCCTATCTTCCAAAACCTTTGCAAAGTTTGGAGTAAATGGTAACACTGGTGAAACAGATGCCTGGGTTGGTATCCCTGCATCATGCAATCTTTTTAATACCTTTAAGCGCAATGTTACACCAGGGGCATATGGGGCAAAAATCCGCTTCATATCCTCTCGATCTGTTTCAATCGTCATCGATACGAGGACATCACATCTTTCTTTAAGTTGTAAAAGCAAATCCATATCCCGTTCAATAAGCGGTCCTCGTGTTTGAATTTGTAGGAAGTCAGGTGGATGTTCTATCATCTCTGCCAATATTCCTCGTGTAATTTGGGCATCCCGTTCTATAGGCTGATATGGGTCTGTAGCAGATGACATAAATATATTGACAGCTGTATCCTTTTTACGCAATTTTTGCATCTCTTTCCGGTAATTCTCCGCCGCATTCTTTTTTATATGGACCCATTCTCCCCATGGAATGTCTTTAAATCGTTGGATGGGCATTTCTCTAACATAACAATATAAACACGCAAAACCACAGCCACTATAAGGATTTAATGAATGGGTAAATCCAACATCTAAATAGCCCTTTGCTTCGGTCAATATCGTCTTGGAAACAACTTCCTGCAACTGAATATTCACTTAATCCACCTCCCAAAATCCACTGTTTATTCTATTTTACTCCGCTCATCCACTCCGATAAAGGATTTATCCTTACTTCTCTCCATGTCTTTATTATCACATCGCCCCCACCTATGAATACACTAATCAAAAAGGTGTGAGATATATGCCTAATTCCTTCCCCGTTCAAATAAGAACGCGACAAATAAGTGCAGGTCCGAAAAAAATAGTCTATTATCCTCAAGTAGTACAAATGAACAATCTACATCTACAACACTTTATCAATCAATCCATTATTCAAGAAACGCAATCCTTAATCAATCTACAAACCGGCGATACCCCACAAACGGTGGTAGAAATGCTTGGGACTTATGAAATCAAAAACAACCAACGCGATATTCTCAGTATCCTGTTAACCAATTATACCTACCATGATCGAGCGGCACATGGGATGACATTTAAACGATCCCTATCCTTTGATTTAAAAACTGGGAAAAAGCTTGAACTAAAAGACCTCTTTAAACCAGGTAGTGATTATATCACAAGGCTCTCCGAAATCATCCATGCACAAATTAAGCAACGCGATATCCAATTAATCGATGATTTTACCGTAATAAGCCCCAACCAGGATTTCTATTTAGCAGATAAAACTCTGGTCATTTATTTCCAGCTATACGACATTACGCCATATGTGTTTGGTTTCCCAATATTTCCTATTTCTATTTACGAAATTCAAGATATTATCAGGGAAGATGGTCCATTAGGAAGATTGGCAGAGAATAATTAACCCCCACCTACTTGAACAATATGGTATAATGAAATAGAAATTTCCAATAAAAACCAATGATCGCAGAAGTGAGGACAATAGGATGAAGCAAGTATTCGGGATTATGTTATTGGTCATAACATTAGTCGGTTGTAGTAATGAACCGGTCGTAACTAATCATTATTACTATTCCTTAACAGGTGAAGGAGAATGGATTGTAAATCCTTATCAACTAGAAATCTCACCTAACTAGATAAAAGCAGGAAATGGCATCTTAACCATGAAGAATACTTCAGAATTCCTAACTAATTCTTACCAGATACAGTTATTTGCTGAAATAGATGGTGAAGAAGTATTGCTTCAAAGTAATACATTTAAATATAATTTTGATAATAATATAGCAAAAATATCGACTGGAATTACCGAAAGCTCTGGAGAAACAACCATCTCACCAAATAAACTGAACACTATTTATTTGATGATAAACTGGTACGACATGAATGATGAAACACTATTAGAAGAAAAGATAGATCTATATGATAAGCATGCGTTTCTTAACTAAAGGAAAACCAACCTCACCTCGAGTACGGGTTCGGATTGCAAGTACAAAAATAAAATAGCATTACAATTAGCAATTAAATTAGAGAGGGTCCATAACATACTATTTAGTAGATGAAAAAGAGCACCATCATGCTCTTTTTCATCTTTTTCACATACATTAACAGAAAATGTCCATTTTTACCAAAACGAATGTTATACTATTTAAAATTATTGGAATCAAGCACAAGCGGAAAGGCTGATAAGAATGGCATATGTAATTCGTAAAATGCAACCAGAAGATATAAAACAAGTTCAAGATGTGGCAAAAACAACTTGGAACACTACTTACGAAGGAATAATTCCTTCAGAGGTACAAGAAAATTTCTTGAAATCGGCTTACAATGATGAAAGGATGAAGCAGCGGTTAGAACATTCTACTCTTTTTGTAGCTGAAGTAGAAGGCAGAGTTGTTGGTTTTGCTAACTTTTCTCCAGTAAGAGAAGATGGAAAAGTGGAGTTAGGGGCTATTTATCTTTATCCAGAACAACAAGGTAAGGGGTTAGGTTCAGCATTATTACAAAAGGGGATGAAAGAGTTAGACGGTGTAAATGAGATTTATATTAATGTCGAAAAGGATAATAAAATCGGAAAGACCTTTTATGAAGCCAAAGGTTTTAAGATTGTCAAAGAGTTTGATGATGATTTTGATGGTCACATCCTAAAGACAGTAAGAATGGTGTTAAAAGTATAAAGTGCGCATATGCAAGCTCATGCTGTCCTCACATGCTCAGGGAATCCCCTGAGCATGTCCAAAGACGAATAGGAAGCACGTTCTATTCTAAAACGATATAATACATATGATCTTTCTCCACCAGGTTCCCTTTCACTTCCCCAACACCTTCCATAAAGATAACCCCATCACGAATAATCGGTTTTTCATCTAGCACTAGGTGTAGCTGTTTTATCGCACTAAACGTATCACCACTATCAACCATAACAGGCTGACTAATTTGAAAAACCTTGTCATTAATCGCAACCGAAATAAAACGCTTATGCAAACGTTTATTGTCCTTAACTATCACATTCATCGGGTCGAACCCTTTGGAAACCATGTCACCTTTTATATAAACATGGTACCCCTTTGTTTGCTCAAATTGAAGAAAGATTTCTTCTTTTTCTTTTGTAATACTTTCTATAATTGAAATGGTCTCGTCACTAATTTCTAAGTCATGGATACGATAAGGTTGCCATTCCACCAGTTCCTTTAACATGTCATATAACAAGTTATCTGATGCAAAAAACGTCTCTTTCCAGGCAGGAGCAAGCTCATCAAGCAATGAGCAAAGGAATAATCCAGAGCTATAACAACTCTTGCGCAGCATCCTCGACGACTCGCTATTATTTAGTAAACTACTACGATATGTCGTTAAACTATCCGCATATGCCTTATGGCTCTTATGACGATAAGCCTGTGATTCTACATAAAAAGCAGGACCCTCTACTGTTTCAATAGAAAGCTCATAATCTAAATACTGCCCCATCACCGTTCTTCTACTTTCCCTAGCAGCAATAAATTGTGTTAATGAACGATATTGTTCTTCCTTCGTAGTAGCCATCACCGCATGATAAAGATACTGCCTTTCTCTATTACGTAATTCTATATTTTCTTTTAGTAATGGATAGTTCATTCCTAGTAACTCATTAGGGAATCGTTTTTCTCCTTGAAGGTGTTGGAATCCATGCAATAACTCATGCACGACAATCGAATAAATACGCTCCATATCGCTGTAATGTTCTACATTCACGATCGCTGTCGGATAATCTTCATACAAAATAAGTGTATCTGCACCGCCTGAATTGTTCATCCCATTCGACATAACAATACGGCTCATTATCGCAATCAAACTTGGGATGATTATAGAGGTAAACATCGTCTTTATCATATAGCGCAAAAGCTACTATTTCAAATCTTGGCCAATAAGAAATAGCATGTTGTTTTATAATATTGTACAGATTTTCAGCATTCACCGTTCTATCTTTTCCCTTTTTTAGCAAGTCCTGTTTCATTTCGAATCAATCCCTTACGTCGAGTCCTTGTAGTATAATTTTCTAAGTTAGTCCATCATAAACTTTTTTTATAAATCATCATATAAGCGTTTTGGTCATAATGAAGTCTATTTGTTCTTCATCTCCCATATAAAAGGAGTGGGATCCCGTTTGAACAAACCCCATCTTTTTATAAAATGCAATTGCATTTTCATTTTTCTCCCAAACACCTAGCCAAATTTTCTTTTTGTTCTGTTCCATTGCAATTTCAATTGCTTTGTTTACTAAATATTTACCAAGACCATGTTTTTGATAATCCTGCTTAATATAAATTCTCTCAATTTCTAGTGACTCAGCACCCATACCTTCTGATTAGCATTCTCTGTATTAACCTTTAAATATCCAGCTAATTTTCCATCTACATAGACAAAATAGAATCGAGAGGAAATCGTAGATAATTCTTTTTTTAATTGCTTTAAATTAAATGCCTTTTCCAAATAGGCTTTCATATTTTCTGCTGTGTTTTGATGTTTAAATGTTTCATTAAACGTTTCATAACTAATTTCTTGAAGCATGTGTAAATCTTCCATGGTGCATTTAATTATCGTTATCGTCATATCATTACGCCGCTCCTTCATAGAACACTTAAATACTTTGTCTTCTCCGTTAGATAAGGTCAATTAAAAGTAAAAATCATACCCTAGATAAGTGAATGCCTTTTTAAATCCTACATTTTCAGCAATGGCAATAGAAGGCTTATTTGATTCCATACAATCCCAATAAGGTGTATACTCCCTCTTAAAACACGCTTGAACAAAGGCATGAGCTAATTTTTGCGCTAACTTTTTTCCTCGATGCTTTTCTAGTGTTTCAATATTGATACTATGTGTTTTTTCTACAACAAAACCAGAAAGACATGTACTAACTATGTTATTTTCATGGACAATGCCATAACCAATTCCCTCTTGAAAAAACATCTCTATTGATGCCCAATTTTCACTCACTTTATCTTGTATTTCCGTTATATTTTGAATCGAACCATCTTTGTTTTCAAAGAGAGATTCATCTATTTTCACCATATCATACCCTGGTTCCTTATCAGGCTCATAGATTTTTCTGTAGTCCTTTGATTCCAAAATATAAACCCTTTGCTTCCAGCTACCTACTTGCCGATGTTCAAACAGCTTTAGAATTGTCTCATTCCACTTCGGATGATTACCAATTCCTTCAAAAAAGCCCAAGCCAACCTTCTTTGTCTCTACTCGAATCACCGAATCAATAAATTGGTTTAATTCGGAATTAAAGCTATCATTTTTCTCATTACCAATAAAAATAAATCCATCATTATTACCTAACCAAATAATGCCAGTAGTAGGAGAATCACGATCATCCACAAATACACGACCAGGATTGATCCCTTCTATTACCGCTTTCGCTTCTATTTGCCCGTCTTCATTTAAAAGATCCCTACACATATAAAACGCATCTCTAGTTAACTCTGAAATCATATTTTTTCCTCTTCTCTACCATCTATTTTCTAGTTTACTAACTTTATTCCGATGACCACACAATAGCCAATTCGTGTCGCTCTTTCCATTAGAACCCCACGTTAGCTCACACCATCATAACATAATATTTAGAATTTTTTACCACAAACCTAAAACCCCCCAATCGATTCTAATACAAGCTATTTATGGAAAGGATACTACTAAACATTACGCATAGGAGAACTAACGATGGAATTACAGTTAATTGAGGCATATGTCCCAGAACAAATTTTTGACCGGACAGATGAAGCTTTGAAAAACTATCCCCATGTTTCTTATTGGATATCAAAGGAAACAGCGGAACGTACATTAATCCGTGTGCTAGTACGAACAAAGGATACCGAAGAAATATTAAATTACCTGGAAAAACAAGCACAGCTTACGGAAGGATTTGAAGTGCTGCTTTTTCCTGTTCATACATATATGAAGCAATTATCAAAGGAGGAAAAAGAACAGAGACAGCAGGAAACCGAGGAAAACACGAGAAAATTACAGCGTGTCAGCAGACAGGAATTACTAGGCACCATTACTAAATCAAGCCATATTACACTAAATTATACGTTAATGATTATGATTGCAGCCGTTGTCGTCACGATTGGGTTTATCCAAAATAGCCCTGCCGTGATTATTGGGGCGATGGTGATTGCTCCCATGCTTGGGCCAGTAATTTCCATTGCCTTTTCATCTATACTGGGGGATTTCTCCTTATTGCGGAGTGCCTCCTTTACCTTGTTATATGCAGTTGCAATTGTTATAGCAATATCGATAGGGTTTACCTTCTTTTTCCCAGTACCATTAGAAAGCAATGAATTTGCAACGAGAACACATGTGAACATTGCCGACATGGTATTAGCCTTTGTCACCGGAATTGCTGGTGCATTATCCATTTTGAATCGACTTCCAGGATCATTAGTAGGGGTCATGGTCGCTGTAGCTCTTATACCACCTAATGTTGTCTTGGGGATGTCCATAGGATCTGGATTGTGGAAGGAAGCCTATGGATCACTTCTATTACTAGTAGGGAATATTACCTCCGTTATTTTGGCAGGTATCATTGTATTTTCTTTGAGTGGAATTCGTCCGGTTAGGTGGAGTGAAGTAGAGAAAGCGAGAACGTCACGAAAACGATCAATCCTGTTTGTTAGCTTAGTCATTCTGCTATTAGTAATTGTCATTCTTTTTAGTAATAATCTTGATTTAATATAACTAAAGGAGAGCTCCAATACGCTTGGGTAGCGCTAGAAGAGCTCTCCTTTTCTTTTACGTTAGCTGCTGTTCGGCAAACTCTCGATACAGTTCATGGTTTTCCACTAACTCCTGATGGGTACCAACTCCAGTGACAGTCCCTTTTTCAATAAAAATAATCTTATCTGCATCAACAATCGTGGATAATCGATGGGCAATGACAAAGGTCGTTCTCCCTTCCATTAGCCTTGTTAATGCCGCTTGAACAATGCCCTCTGATTGACTATCCAAGCTTGCAGTGGCTTCATCCATCATTAAAATTTTAGGATTTCGTAAAAATGCACGTGCTATATTAATCCGCTGCCGTTGTCCACCGGAAAGCTTTACTCCCCGCTCGCCGACTTCTGTGTCCATTCCATTACTGAATTCTTGGATAAATCCGTCAGCATAAGCCATTTTCGCCACTTCCCATAAGCGCTCATCCGGAATGCTGTCGGCATCAGGTAACCCATAGGTTAAATTTTCTCGAATCGTTCCAGCCATCATCGCATTTTCTTGGGACACATATCCAATCTGACTGCGCCATGACGCTAATGATAATTGGTGAATGGATGTATTTCCAACTCTGATTTCACCTGAAGTAGGCTCATAATAACGCTCTAACAAAGCAAACATGGTAGACTTCCCACCACCACTTGGACCCGCAAAAGCAATCATCTCACCAGGGTTAGCTTGAAATGATACATGATGAAGAACGGGTTCTCCATCTTCATAGGCAAAGGAAACATCCGATACTTCAATTGATTTATTCGTTATATCCATTTCAATTCCTTTTTGCCCGGCTTCATCATCCGAATCCAGAATCGTAATAATTCTCTCTGTCGCCCCTTTTGCCTTTTGTAACTGTGTGAAAAACATCGCGAACGACGTAATCGGAAAAATAATCTGAAATAAATACAGTAAAAATGCTACTAATGATCCTGTTGTCATCGATCCCTCTGCTACGCGAATACCACCGTACCCAATAATCACCACAATAACAAGCATCATTACCGTGTACATCAGAGGACCAATCAAAGCAAAAATGCGTGCCTCTCTTAATCCAAATTGTAGGAGCTTACCAATTCCTGTTACGCCTTTTTGTTTCTCAACAGATTCTGCTGTCGATGCTTTCATTAAGCGAATTTCACTAATTGTATGTTGTATCATCCCAGAAAATGTAGCCGTTTCATCCTGTAATCCTTTAGATACCTTAGCCATTTTAGTCCCTAACGGAATCATGATTGCAGCTGTAATTGGCACGGCCAGTAGCATCATTAATGTCATTTTCCAATCCAAGATAAGTAAAATCGTAACGGCTCCAATAATGGAAATAATGCCCCCAATAAATTGAGGGAAATGCTGGGAAATTAAATCTTTTACAATACCAGTATCATTCACTACCCGACTCACCGATTCCCCACTTGCCTGCTTATCAAAGTAGCGAACCGGGAGACGAATCATTTTATTCCACATCATCTCACGCATCCGAGCAACAATCCTCTGCCCAACTGCTGCAAGTAAATAGGTAGACACCCCGTCCACGACAGCCTGCAAAATAAACACCACAACAATCGCGATAATAATCCATATGCTCAAGGATTCTAACGAAAAGCCGTCGACTAATTCACCCGTTAACATCGGGATTGTCAATCCGATTAGCGTCGTAATGACGCTCCCAATTAACCCTATCGTGAGAGCTAATTTCGGGACATTAGTCGATTTTATGAGTGTAAGAAAAGGTTTCAAACCATTATTTTTTTCCATCGTTTTTATCTCCTATATTCTACGTTTTTACGTTGATCTTTCCATATAATATTCCATCGCTTTGGCAAGCCATTCCTCTTCTTCTTTTGAAAAAGGAGATGGAACCATTGTCTCTAATTCCATTATCTTTTCTTCCTCTAAATCTATTTCCCCTAATTCTGTCACAACATCTTCTCCTAAAAATTTGAAAACTGCTTCCATATACGATTCAACAAGCTCTTTTACTTCCTCATCCTCAAACGGTCTCCCATATAAGCGTTTGAGACCTTTTGACACTTTGATATACTCTTTATCGATCGCTAATTTTTCATCCTCTGTCTTACTTTCTATAAGCTCTGCCACGGATTCCAACTGATATTTTTCCAACCATTCCTTCTGGTGTGGTTCTGTTTGTATACTACTAATTAATGATAGTAATACAGAACTTTCTACTTCTCCCTCCTCCTCCAAAATCATAATCGTTCTCTTTATCGCGGCTAGTGATCTTTCTATATTTTCTTTTTCTTCTTCTAACTTTTTCACGTGGAGGTTTAGGGTGCTATTAAGGCTAACTGTAAAACTCTTCTGATTTAACATCTCACCTATTGTATCCAAACTATACCCTAGGAACTTTAGACTTACAATTTTTTGTAAGGTAACCACATCTTCATCCTTATATAGGCGATGTCCAGAAGTCGGATGTTTCTCTGGTCGAAGCAGTCCAAGCTCATCATAATAATGTAGTGTTCTAATCGAAATTCCAGTACGCTTTGAGAATTCCCCTATTAGGTATGATTGTTTTCCCATTATAATCCCCCTCTAAAGTTCGTACATTCATTATAAAACCTCACGTAACTGTAGGTGCAATACAAAATTGAACTACCCCCACTTAACCTCCTTGCAGGATGTTTGAAGTGGGGGATTCTTGGGAACAGAGCGTACTTGTTCGTGGTATTTCTTAACTAACAGCGGTTTCTCTTCTTTACCAAGCTATCCCCGTA
>NZ_JBCPXV010000036.1:0-34572 GCF_039581225.1 Ornithinibacillus proteolyticus
GGATGGAGTGTTACGGGCACGATGATTAGTTCTTCATGTGGCATAGAAAAGCACCTCCTTCAATTGATATTTCTATCTTAGCAAGAGGTGCTTCATTTTTGTATGCGTTGTTTGATTACGGGTTTACTTTAATCGTCCATTCCAGTCCGTATTTCTAATCATCTCTAGTATTATATCTATTTCTTTAGCCGATGCTTTTTTCAACAAAAAGTTATATACATCTTCATAAATCATAGCATTCCCCTACCTACGACCATCTAATTAACAACAATTTACACCATTAATAGACAGATTGCTATACTGTACTACTACGGACAATTGGTGGCAGAATTCACTCTTTTACTGTACTATCACGGACACTTAAAATTAGTACAACCTTGCCGGTTCTTGGAAAAAATACTGTACCAATACGGACACTTAATCTTGGAATATCATGGATTTGAATTTATCTCTAATGCTGTACTATTACGGACATTTACTTTTGGTTCCTTATTTCACATGATTATGATCTATTGTACTATTACGGACTTTTATAGCTTTTAAGACTGATAGAGAGGGATTTTTTATTTCCTTATTACTGTCTCTGTACGGACAGTTAGCTTCTTTTATATTTGATCTCTTTTTATGCCTTACTGTACCACTACGGACATTTTAAAATATGGTACTGGAAGGAGAATCACCTAATAACATACTGTACTGGTACGGACGCATAACAATTGTTAAAATATATCCTTCTTACTGTACCTGCACGGACAATTAAAGGGAAAAATATTTTTAAAAATATTTTTTTATGAATGATATACGCTTATTATACAGTGATATTTTGCACTTACTTACTATCAATAAGTCTCCAGAAACTAGGCGCTTCCCCAAACTCAACGGAATGTATTTTCTCTATTATTTTAGTTTTTATTTCCTGTTCCAGATCTTCACGTTCTTGATATGAAGTATTGTGTAAGCTCTTTTTAATTTTGAATTCAAAGTCGTTTATTATTTTTTCTATCTCTTTGTTTTTATTCTCCATATAATCCCCTTCCTAATAGATAAATACTAAACTAACTGGTCGAGTAATTTTTTGAGTGCTTTTCTATGTTGATTTGATATGTTCTGCGGACTGGTATTAAGAAGATATGCAACCTCTTTAAGAGAAATCATATTTAAATAAAGGAGTTCAAGTATTTGAAGTTGTTTTTGTGTGAGTGTAGTCAAAGCTTGTATTAAATCTTCATTTTCTATCTGGTCTTTTAAAGTTGAACCGAATACATTATCAAAAGATAAATGATTTTCTGAAGTTATGAGATCTTTAGCAACAACGTCATTTTCATTATCAGATGAAATGGGCTGGTCTAGGATTAAGAGATACTTTTGTTTAATTCTATTAACCTTCCTATCATAGTCAATGCTAAAAAAGTGAATAAGCTTACTAACGTATTTTACCAATTTTACCTTATGATAATGTTCCTTAAATGCCTTATCAACTCTTTCTTTATTTTCTGGTGTTGGGTTCGCAACAGCCTCCTGAACTAGATTAAAATTATCTTCATCTGCCAAGAAACTTTTGATTATTGGATTGTTAAGAACTGTTTTATTTTCTTCTACAAATTCTTTCATTTTAGAATTTGTATTCATCAAATAACCTCCCCCTTATTATATTTTTCCTCCTTTTATAAAGAGATTAACTAGCTTAATTATACACCAATAGGAACATTAGTTCTGTTTTTTATCGATTTTATAGCGGAAATTATCTATTAATTTCATAATGGTTTGTTTTCTTTAAGCGCCAATCACTTTATATAGTCAATATGTTTTCAGTAAAAAGGAGGAGGAATTTATGACACCTGCTGATGCCCCTATTTGGGTATCTATTATTGGAAATTTTGGATTTCCAATAGCAATTACTATCTATTTATTTGTTCGTTTTGAAAAAAAATTAGGCGAGTTAGAAAAGGTAATTACTAATTTATCTGAGGCAATTAAGAATTTAACTATTAAGCAAAAATAATTTTCAGTAAGGGGTTTATTTTTATACTCTCTCTTTCTCTTTCTATTAACAGATGTACATCAAAACAAAAAATTAAAGGGAGAGATTGTTTATGGCACTGAAAAACAAAATGATGACAGCAACCGAAGCACGAAATTTAGGAAAATTACACAAACAACTTGCAGACACACTTGAATATGGTAAGAGTAAGGCTGAACTTCAAATTGTCGTAGATGCTATAGGGTTAGCCCTTATTTCTAAGTTTATTGGAGCTACAACTGGGGGATTAGCAACTGTTGTTACAGCGTTATGGCGCATCAACAGTTCACAGAATAAAAGGGCCACAGCATCTCACCTTAGAGGTGCCCAATATGCATTTGAACGTATAGCGAGCGTAATATCAGCGGGTGGCCACCAACGGGCAGAAGTTCAACAAGTATGGATTGTATATCCATCAATAACTACAAGGCATGAATTGGTCGAAGGAGTCCGATCTAATCCAGGACAAGCATATAAAATATTGCGAGTTCAGTTAAAGAATGGAAGCTGGGTTAGTTACAGCAGTTAAAAAAGACCCCCCCCTAAAAAAGGGGTCTTTTTTTTAAAAAACAATTGCTTATTTCTCATTATTGCCTTAATATTATTTATATTAAGATAATAAACTGGGTTATTTCCACCATCGGAAAGGAGTAATATTTTGAGTAAAAATAAAATCTTCTACATAATAATCGGGTTTTTGGTAATTGTTGCTGTGATATTGTGGTATTTTAATTTATCGTTCTCTTTACCAACTACGTTAAAAGAAGTAGTAGAAGAACGAATTCAAAAAGATGAACAGCTTACTATTGCAAATATAGATACTGAAAGAATTGATTCGATAATAATTGAAGGACCTACTAAAGATGTGGTTGAAATTGAGGATAAAGATGTGATTTCTAATTTACTTAACCATGAACTCCGTATCTATTATGGCGGAAGGTTTAAGGAAACTAGAAACGAGTACGATTTAATTATTAATTTTTATGGTTCTCACCATAGATATACAATTGCTGAGGATTACATAAAAACAGAGGATAAGATATACAAAGTTTTAGACGATAATAATGAGATTTTTAATCATCTTAAATCCTTATATGAAGAAAAATAAAATACATGGTAAAAAGAAACCCTACTCCTGAAATTGGACTAGGGTTTTTATTTTTAAATTTCCATTCATACTCTGAATGTTATAACCGCCTTTTTTTGAGCTACATTAAAAGTCACAGATAAACTAGAAATTTTCAGCGGTCTGATTTTAAAAGACAATTATATTTACTTAATATCATTAAATGTGAGCTGTTTGATTCTACCACTACCTCTAATGTAATCTTTTTTACCTAAAATGTCTTTTAACCAATCCGTAGTTTCAATTTCCAATTTTGTATAGGATCGACCTTCTTTAATAAAAGAAAACTCTTTTATTATATCAATACTCTTTAACTCCTCGCAGCCCTTTTCGACAACTGCTTTATTTTTTGGATTTCTATCTTCTAAAAATAGTGTACCATAGACTTCTTCAAGTGGAATTTCATACACACCATCTTCTTTGATGTATTTACTTGCATTTTCCATGCTTGCTATACCTGAGATTATTACATATAACGCTTGCGCTGATTCTATTTCCAATTCATTGAATACCGCAATGCTGATAAACGTGTAATATCCATGATTAAAAGACTTTTCGATATGAGGGGAGAACTGGAACCTAAACTGTTTTGAATTAACATCACCGGCTTTATTTAACTCTACGGTAGCTTCATCCGCTATAATTAAATCAAATCGCTCCGTCTTCACTCGTTTTCCTGTTTCTATCTCATACGCTTCCTGAAAAACGACTGAAGTATTTCGTAACTTATCCAGAGAGTTTCGAACGAGTTGGTATTGCCTTCCACCCATTCCCATATCCAGTCTATCTACAATCTGGTATTCCGTAAATGTTACCCACTCTCCGTAATCTTGTTCTTCCCAAAGAGAGAATAATGCAATTAGAGTCTTTGCATCAGCCATTGTTAACATGTGACCTAAGTTATTTTGATACGTCATTTTCCGGATACCGTCTTTATCTATCTTTATGAACCCTCTTTCTTACCCTGCGGGTTCGTGTTTTAGTACTCTGTGACTTTAGGTATTAATGAGACCAAGGCTAGTACTGAGTGTTGGGAGAGTAGTAGTAGCGAATAATTCGTGAGAACATCACCCCAAAAAAACAATAACCAATAAAGAAAATCCTTTGGCTGTTGTTTTTTGTTATGCTTAATTTGATTATACTCGCAATAACAGCTCCACTACTGATTGGTAGGTAGATTTAAGTGAGGGGGCTTGGTTCGCTTAATGTGGGAGTTTTCCGCTACTATCATTCCACCGTTTTACGATTCAAGAGTAGTTGACGAATTAAAAAAAGCCAACCAGAAATAACTCCTTTTCTGATTGGCCATTAAAGGGCAGATGCATTTAATCCATCCTACCCAACCAATTATGTGAGGCTTTCGCTTAAATCTTTAAGCGCCACTTTTTCAATGGCATATGCTACGCCGCCTTCATTATTACTAAGTGTTTCAAAATCAGCTACTGCTTTTACCTCTGGTATCGCGTTCCCCATTGCCACGCCACACCCTGCATATTCAATCATGGAAATATCATTTCCATTATCACCAATACACATAACTTCCTCTTGTTTAATACCAAGTAGCTCTGCTAGCTTACTTACCGCATTGCCTTTACTTGCACTTGGATGGACAAATTCTAAGAAGTATGGTGAGCTTTGAACGATATTATATTGATTCTTTAGGCTCTCCGGAAGGGCTTGAATGGTGTGGGTAAGCTTTTCCGGTTTATTAATATACATGATTTTTGGTATGGATATATCCTTTGGTACATCACTTACCTGGCGATATCCTAGCGGGATTTTGTTTAAATAGGATTCTAGCACGGTATATTCACTAATATCAGCGTTAGGTGTATAAAGTCCATTTACATCAAAGAAGTGCATCGGAGTGTTCAGTTCCAAACTATGGTCGTAAAGATTTTGCAAATCATCGTGTTTCAGTGATAATTCTGCTACCACTTCGTTTGAATACGTGTTTTGTACAAATGCACCATTATACGCAATGGCATAGTCACCGTCTTCATCTAAGCTTAGTTGCTTAATATAGCTCCGCATCCCACCAATAGGGCGCCCGGAACAGAGGACTACCTTGATTCCTTGTTTTTTCGCTTGGTGTAAGGCAGCTTTTACATTTTCAGGTACTTCATGATGGTCATTTAAAAGTGTACCATCCATATCAATTGCAATTAATTTGTACATAATAATCTCCATTCTTTAACTGATAACTCTATTATAAAATAATATAGGATGTTTAGCATGTGTTTGGTCTTAGTGATTTTATTTCATGAGTTACGGGGGAGGGGGTATTTTAGAAGATTGAATGGCGTATAAGTGGGAGAAACCAGTAAACACGGCTTGACGGATTGGGGTTCAGAATAAATAAGGAAGGGACGCTACCATAAAAAACGCCCCTTCCTTTCTCACAATGTCTGAACTAGAATACTAGCGATTACAATAGAAGCTGTGGTGACAGTGGTGAAGCCGCCGACGAGCATGGGGGTAAGGATTTCATTGAAAATTGCTTGTCTCTCTTTCTCATTATCAGCGACACTGCGGCTGACCTCCTCACAGATAATATAATCGCCTGGGAATCCAAATAGAGCTGTTAAAGCAACAGGTACCCCTTTATTCAAATCCCATTTCATTAGTTTGGAGGCAATAATTCCTCCAGCAATAATACCAAGAATCCCGACTACCATAATCGTGAGTACAACTGGGATGTAGCCAACAAACATACTCGGTGTAATGTCATTCATTGCTCCTAAGGAATAAATAATCAGGCCAACCATGGCGATTCCGAATGAATTGGAACGATCCATCATTTTATCATTATAAAATCCTAATAGTGCACCAACGACTCCAACAATAAGTGCCCAGAGACTATAGCTTATTCCAGTAAGATTTCCTAAGAAAATAGCTAAAGCTCCACCTATAAATAGCTGTAAGAGAAGGATGACATTGGTTTGGTATTTTTCCGGTATCCATGTTTTTCTTGTCTTTTCCTTGATAGAGCTAGCACTTGTCGCTGCTATTTCGCTATTGCTATTGGAGGATAATTCCCTTTTAATGTGATAAGCATGTCGCCGTAGATAGTGTGTCGCTAGTGGCATGCCGACTAATCCTTGAATGGCAATCACTAATGCAGGTATGGTAATTAAGCTAACCAACCCTAGTTCCTGAAGCCTGTCTGTTGTTAAAATAAAGGCAATCGTTCCTCCTGTAAGCGGACCAATTCCAGCAACTGCTGAGGCGTAGTCAAAGAGCATTGGGACAAGGAGCAACACGAAGCCTGCTGCAACAATAATCCCGAATAATGCGATAAACACAGCTTTAATTTGCGCCTTCAGAAGTTTGAAGGGTACCATCGTTCCCATATGTACAATTAGTGGTGCAATCATGAGTCCGCCAAATGCAGTTAATGCGGATGAATCAATTAGATCCTTTGGAAAAATGCCTGTCCACAGAAGTACTAAGTATCCCAACATGACTACTAGAAGCATTGGAATACGTGCTCTAGACTTAATCGATAAAAATTCACCTACACCTAATAAAAGTAAAATTAGCATTGTCGCAACGACAGGTTCATTCATGATGGTCATCCCCTTAAAGAGTATTTAATTTGAATTTTCAAACATTAAAATATATAACATAGCCATTGCCGCAGTACATTTCACGCGACTAAACAATGGATTGGGAGGAGAAGCCCTGTTTTGAGGGATTCTCCTATTTAGTTAGTTACTTGGTGCGGGTACTTTATTTAGCTTATTTTTTACTAATTCGCCATCTTTAAAAACAGCAACAATATTGTCGTTATTCTCTAGTGAGCGGATATCGGTTAATGGATCGGTGCTCGTAATAACGATGTCAGCTAGTTTACCAGCTTCTACTGTACCAATTTTGTCCTCCCAGCCCATGCATTCTGCCGCTGTCTTAGTTGTCGCAACAATGGATTCCATAGGGGACATTCCTATCTCACACATCAGACCTAGTTCACGAAGGTTGGTACCATGAGCCATCACCCCTGCATCTGTTCCCATGGCAATTTTAACACCGGCTTGATAGGCGAGTGCGATGCTTTCTTTATGGTATTCCACGACTTCGCGACATTTTTGCACACCATATTCTGGCATGGAGCCACTTGCCTCAGCATTCTCTAACACCGACACAGGTGCTAGTAGGGTTGGCACGAGATAGGTGCCATGGTGAACCATTAGATTTGCCACCTCATCATCAATGAAAATTCCGTGTTCGATCGAATGTATTCCGGCAAGAACCGCATTTTTAATTCCTTCTTTGCCTTGTGCATGGGCCATTACTTTTAAGCCACGCCGGTATGCTGCTTCACGAACCATTACCGCAAGCTCTTCCTGACTATACTGAGTGAACTCTGGATGATCGGTTGGGCTGAGTACACCACCAGTTGCGTGAACCTTAATAACATCTGCCCCAGCTCGAAGTACCTCGCGAACCTTCTTAGTGACTTCTTCAACACCATCACATAAACCGTCTGGGCTTCCCGGATAGCCGTGTAAGGTCAGGTCGACACCAGAACGCATCCAACTGTCCCCATGCCCACCGGTGATGGTTAGTGGTGTGATACTAATCTGCATTCGTGGTCCCGGCACGATACCGTCCTCAATGGCCTGTTTGACACCGGCATCCGTTCCACCTGCATCACGCACAGTTGTAATCCCAGCATCAAGTGTTCGTTTCATAAATTGAGTAGCCTGGTAAAATCGGTATGAAAAAGGCGTGGTTACCTGTTTTTCCACCGGCCCAACCTCGAACATCATATGTACATGTGTATCGATAAACCCAGGTAAAATAAATCCACCATTTGCATCAACCTCTGTAACATTTTCACTTGGAACCTGAATGTCAGCCAAATTTCCCGCTGCTTGAATCACATTATCTTTTACTAAAACGCAAGCATCCACTATTGGTTGTCCGCCATTTCCATCGATTAATGTACCATTTTTGATAAGTGTATAAGCCATTACCAGCACGCTCCTTTAAATGTTTTCATTGTAATTACAAAATAGAAACTCTGTTACATCTTGCGGAATGTATCACCTTCTAAATTGTGTAGTTGAATTAGTAATTTTTGATTGTAAAGGATTCTACCACATAAAAAATCCTTTGACTAGATATTTTCTAAAAATTCTTTTATATGCGTTAATTATAAAAATTAGAAGAAAACGCAACCATTACGTTGGTTATCGAAATAATCAAGGTTTTATCAACATGAAAAAATAGGGCTAAATACCTATAAAGGGGAAAGGGAGGGGTGCTTGTTTCAATAGGAGTTGGGGATAGGAGAGGATGCCGGATTTAGCTCCTGGCCTTGTTAGTTTAGGAACTTCTATATTTTCGCGCGGGATTATGGAAAAATCGCGCGAGAACGTTCGGTATTCGCGCGAGAGTAAAGGAAAATCGCGCGAACATGTCCAGAAATCGCGCGAGTACAACAGTGTCGCGCGAAATTCATACGAGGTCGCGCGAAAAACAGCCATTCCCGCGCGAAAAGCAGTCAGCCTCGCGCGAAATTCAGCCAATCCCGCGCGAAATCCCAGTCGTTTAAAGCAAAACAGAAAAGTGGAACGGCCAAGTCCGAGGAAATCCAGAGAAAAGTAGCCTGGCGTTTTTGAAGCTTAAGTTGGATTTACTAGGGTTGATTAGGGGGAAGTATTCAAGCAGCAAAAATCACTTAAAGGAGTAGATCAGCGTACAGGAACCATCCTAAAATTAGAACTTTAGTAGGATAAAATTTCCTTGCATAGGAGCTACTGGTTGGGGGAAATTTAGCGAGGAAAATAATAATTTTTTTGCATGGTTCAACGGCTATAGCGCCTATGTGGTAGCGGTTTCGACGAAAATTAACAAAAGTCGTTTATTATTACCTTTGATATTTTATTACTTATAATTATTATGAACTACATAAATAGGAGGTAGATGTAAGATACAAATTAAAGGTGCAGTTGTTCATGAAAAAGGACAAGAGTTCAAAATTGAAAATGTTGAGCTTGCTGAACCAAAGGCAAATGAAGTTCTAGTTAAAGTTGTTGCAGCTGGTGTATGTCATACAGATGCTGTTGCGCGTGATCAAGTAATTCCGGTGCAACTTCCAGCGGTACTAGGGCATGAAGGTTCTGGTATTGTTGAAAAGGTTGGCTCTAGTGTTACAACCGTTGAGCCAGGTGACCATGTTGTTTTATCTTTCTCATCTTGTGGACATTGTGAGAATTGTTTAACTGGCCATCCTGCTTCTTGTATCTATTTAACAGAGTTCAACTTCGGTGGTAAAATGCAAGATGGTACGCATCGTATCTCTCAAGGAGATCAAGAGGTTTCTACTTTCTTTGGTCAGTCTTCATTTGGTACGTATGCTGTTTCTAATGAAAGAAACGTAGTAAAAGTGGATAAAGAAGTTGATCTTAGACTTCTTGGACCATTAGGATGTGGAATCCAAACCGGAGCAGGTACTGTTATTAATAAATTACAACCAGAATTCGGATCATCAATTGCTGTATTTGGATGTGGAGCTGTAGGCTTAAGTGCTGTAATGGCTGCTAAAATTAGAGGCTGCTCTAAAATCATTGCTGTAGATGTACATGAAAATCGTTTAGAACTTGCGAAAGAACTAGGCGCAACACATGTCATCAACGGATCTAAAGTAGATACAGTAGAAGAGATTAGAAAAATCACAGATGGCGGAACTCATTATGCAGTTGAAACGACTGGCGTTTCACCAGTAGTTGTGCAATCTGTTCAATCACTTCGTAGCCTAGGTACAGTGGCTGTTGTCGGTGCAACTGGAGATGTAACATTAAACGTACAACAAGACTTATTGAATGAAGGAAGATCAATTGTAGCGGTAGTTGAAGGAGATGCTATCCCACAATTATTCATTCCACAACTTATCGAGTATTATAAAAAAGGCCAATTCCCATTTGATAAATTAGTGAAATTCTACGACTTAGAAGAAATTAATGAGGCTTTTGCTGATTCAGGTAAAGGAATTACTATTAAACCAATCTTGACTATGTAAGGCTATTCTAAGTTGAACTACTAGTAAGTAGTATTGGCTGCTATGAAGTCGGTATTAGGCCGAAATCATACCAGCCAATTTCTTTTGGTAGCTTATTAATGGTAAATTAGGGTATCATTTAGTATATTTCTTAACTAATTGTTAAAGATTATCTAGTCAGTTTGTAACAATTGTTTAGATAGTCGTAGAATAACCAATTGCATACGATATTGAAGAAAAGCATGGGCGGATTCCCATGCTTTTTTCGCGTGTAGCTTTGAGTATGGTAATAAATCGACAGGAAGTGCTAGTATTACTTTCTGGGAGGCAGCAATGGCTTTGGTGGAGCTATGACTTAAATAACCTATAACTCACTATGACATTGTTCGTTTAATATATGAGTATTTTAAATATCGATATTATATTCATAAGAATAATTAAGGCATAATAAATTAAAAGGAGAAATAAGATTAATAAAAGAAAGGAGGATAAAATGGCTTTTTAAATAACCTATAAGGGGTGATGAATTTTGAAATATTTAATAAATGAAAAAAAGACCTACAAAAGAGAAATTAACATTATTATTGGCATATACTGTCTATTTCACATTCAATTAAAATTTAGTTGTTCTTAGGTGGTGGCATTTAATAAATGTAGCTTTTGACAATTAAGGGCGGGGTATGCAGTATATAAATAACCACAGCTTTACACGGAGAGGTGGTCGTGATAGGCTTCTTTGCTAGGCAAGCTGTACGTTTGCCGCATTGCCTTATCTCATGACCACCGAGGCTCAGTGACAAGCGCATAATGTATGAATTAAAATACAAACCTATGTATCACCTTAATTGCTATTTTATAAAAAAATAAACCCCCTAATATATCTTAGGAGAATAAGTAGATATAAATTTAAAATGATATTTATTGACACTCCTAAAATACAATGTCTAATAATCATTTACCATTTCTGTCATAGTCCCATCAAGTTTATTGAATTATCTTGACATTTAATAGGTCGAATGCTAGGATAATATTATCATGGTACAGCAATGGCTTTGATGTTTCTATGATAAGGCTACAGTTCATGTAGCTCGTGGCGTTGGGGATCGCCTGCTCGTCTTAGACGAGTGTCTCCCCACTCATAATGAAACGAACACAGACCTTAGCTAATTGTAGCTAGGGTCTGTTTTACTATCAGGATATAATTCGAGAAAAGTAAACATTATTTTTATAATATTCTATTAGATGATAAGATTAAAATAGTTATTAATGGGAAAAATAGTAAAAAGGAGGATGTCTATGAGTAAAGAGTTGGATTATCGTATCGGTCTTGATATTGGAACAAACTCTGTTGGGTGGAGTGTTATTGAACTGGATAGAAGTGAAACGGGTACATATAAACCAGTAGGTATCCTGGACGCAGGAGTTCGCATGTTTGATAAGGCAGAAATACCTAAAACAGGGGCTTCATTGGCTGAACCACGTCGTCTAGCGAGGTCGGCAAGAAGGAGATTACGTAGACATAGTGACAGGAAAAGAGAAATACGTAAACTTCTCATTCAATTTGATGTATTAAATGAATTAGAATTACAACAGCTATATCCACTAAAGGAAGGCTCGATAGATATTTGGAATATACGTTTAGATGGCCTGGAACGGTTATTAAATCGAGAAGAATGGGCGAGATTACTAATTCATCTAGCACAGAGGCGGGGATTTAAGTCAAATCGCAAATCAGAAGAGCGAGAAACAGAAACTGGCCAAGTCATCTCCAGTGTAAAAGAAAACAAGGATCTATTATCTAACTATCGGACGGTAGGGGAAATGTGGATGAAAGATCCTAAGTTTAGCCAATATGATAAAAAGCGTAACTCGAATGATGAGTATATTTTTAATGTTAGTCGACTAGATTTGGAACAGGAAATCATTACCTTATTTGAGAAGCAACGCGAGTTTCACTCACCATATGCTCAAGTGGAATTTCAAGAGGCTTATTTAAAAGTATGGAATCATCAATTACCTTTTGCATCGGGGAATTCCATCCTAAATAGAGTTGGTTGTTGCTCCTTGGAAGTTAAAGAAAAACGTATTCCTAAAGCAACCTACACCTTTCAATATTATATGGCATTGGATAAAATCAATCGGATTAGGATTGGCCCTGATGTTCAGCCTCTTACTCCAGAGCAACGTGACACAGTTATTCGTAAATTATTTGATCGCAGTGATATTGCTAATCGTAAAACACCACCAAAAGTTAAATACTCCGATATTCGAAAGTGGTTAAAGCTTGATGAAGAGTTAACATTTAATGAGTTAACCTATGATCCAGAGGAAAAGCTTAGTAAGAATGAAAGTTTACCATTTGTAAATCTAGATTCCTATTATGAGATAAAACGTGTATTGGATATTCATTCAGCCGAATCGGATGAAGAGTATAGGAAGGAAGATTATGATGCCATAGGGTTTGCTTTAACGGTTTACAAAACGGACCAAGATATTCAAAAATATTTACAAAACCCTAATAATCTAGCAAATCGCGTGTATAGTGAAGATTTAATTGGTAAACTTCTTTCTTTAACTTATTCTAAATTTGGTCATCTTTCATTTAAAGCGATTAAGAATCTATTACCTTATATGGAAAAGGGAGTACCTTTTAAAAAAGCAGCAGATGAATTTGGATACGATACCACGGGATTATCTAATGAGAAGCGTCAGGCGTTATTACCTCCGATTCCTAATGATATAACCAATCCTGTGGTGAAACGAGCACTAACCCAGTCTCGTAAAGTAGTGAATGCTATTATAAAGCGTTACGGACAGCCTGTTTCAGTCCATATTGAGTTGGCCAGGGACTTATCCAAAAACTTTGAAGAACGAAGAAAAATAAACAATGAGCAAAAAGAGAATTTTGAAAGAAATTATGGGGCTATTAAAGTTTTACAGGAAAATGGTATTTTACAACCAAAAGGATATGACATTGTTCGGTACAAATTATGGGTGGAACAGAATCAAAAATGTGCTTATTCACTAAAACCTATACCGGCTGAAACGTTCTTTAGAGAGTTAAGTAAAGAGCGAAATAGTGCCCCGACTCTGGATGTAGACCATATTCTTCCATATAGTCAGAGCTTTATGGATAATTATCAAAATAAAGTACTTGTTTATAGTGATGAAAACCGTAAAAAGGGTGATCACATCCCATTTGGTTATTTTGGACACGATACGAAACGGTGGAAAGCTTTTGAAGAATATGTTAACAATACGAATTTTTCAAAAAGAAAAAAACAGTATTTATTAAAGAGAGAATTCTCTTCACATGAAAAGGAATTGGTCAAAGAGCGTCATTTGAATGATACACGTTTTATTAGTCGTTTTTTTAAAAACTATGTAGAAAAGAAATTAATTATGAAGAATCAAGGTTTAAAGAAATCTGTGGTGACAGTGAGTGGCGGTGTTACGTCGCATTTACGAAGTCGTTGGGGACTGGCTAAACATCGAGATGATACATATCTACATCATGCAATGGATGCTATTGTTGTTGGATGCACAGATTCAGGAATGGTTCAGCGAGTTGCTAATTACCACAAAGCTAAAGAAAGGTCCAATACGAAAAAAACAACATTCCCTGAGCCATGGGATGGATTCAGAGATGATGTTCTTTCTCGTTTAGCAGAGCTACCCAATCCGGAGGAAATACACGGTGCATTAGAAAATGGCCAGCGATTACCTCGATATATTTTGGTTTCAAGAATGCCTAAACATTCCGTTACAGGAGCGGCTCACAAAGAAACCATTATGATAGATGGTGGAATCGATAAAAAGTCAGGGAAGACGATTATTGTTAAAAGAGTCCCTCTGAAAGAAATCAAGTTTGATAAAAATGGGGATTTTAAGATGATCAATAAGGATTCTGACCTTGCAACATACAATGCAATTAAAGATCGTTATTTATCATACAATGGCGATGCAAACAAAGCATTTGAAGAGCCACTTTATAAGCCTAGTAAAAATGGGAATGGTAACCCGATACGACGGGTCAAGGTTGAAGTGAATAAAGGGTCACATATGCGACAGGTAAATTGTGGTGTTGCTCAAAACGGCGACTTGGTTCGAATTGATTTATTTCTAAAGGATAATAAATACCATATGGTTCCTATTTATGTAATGGATACCGCGCATTCCGAATTACCACGGAAAGTTGTTACAGGTGGAAAAGGCTATGCACTCTGGAAAGAGCTAGATGATACGTTTGAATTTCAATTTAGCCTTTATCCATATGATTTAGTTCGTATGAGAAAAGATGATATAGATCGTTTCCTTTATTTTAATTCTATTGATATTGATTCGGATCGTATTATTTTTAAAGAACCAAATGAGCCACATAAACCAGGTGATAGAAGATATTCACTCAAAACTATTGATAAGCTAGATAAATATCAAATTGGTATTTTAGGAGATATATCCATCGTAAGAAAAGAATCTCGTCAACCATTTAATACTAAAAAGGAAAAACAAACTGTTTAAGAATACAGCAGGTAGAAATTTCTATCTGCTGTATTCTTTTTTAGATTTTTGAGAATACTAGTTGATAGAAAAAATTACGAAAGGAGAGTGAAAAAGTGAGCTGGAGACATATTATGATTACGAATAATGCGCGGTTATCGGTAAAACATTCTCAACTTGTTATTGAACAAGAGGAAACGTTTACGATTCCTTTACATGATCTTGCCTCCATTATGATTGAAGCACCTGCTGTAACAATTACTGCGAACGTATTAAGTGCATGTGCAGAACATAAAGTCAGTATATACACTTGTAATCGAAAGAAGCTTCCTAATGGCGTATGGACTGGATATAATCAACATTCTAGACAGCTAATGGTTCTAGAAACACAATTATCATTGTCTAAGCCTTTCAAAAAACGGATATGGCAACAAATTATTAAACAGAAAATAATAAATCAAGCAAAATGCTTAGAACTCCACGAGAAAGAAGGAGTGGAGGAATTGAGGAGAATATCAAAAACGGTTGAGTCAGGAGATGCTTCTAATAGAGAAGCAATAGCAGCCAAACTATATTTTAGTAGATTGTTTGATTCTAATTTTATTAGAAGATCGGAAGACCCAATCAATCGTTTATTGAATTATGGATATTCTATAATGAGAGGATTAGTGGCAAGGTCACTCGTAAATTATGGATTAAATCCATGTTTAGGTCTGTATCATGATAACCAATTAAATGCTTTTAATCTAGCAGATGATTTTATGGAAATCCTTCGACCAGTTGTAGATTGTTATGTTGCTGCACAAGAAGATACCGAGCAGTGGAGTGTTGAAATACGTGCTGATTTAGTAAATCTAGCAAATACATCGATAATGATATCTAATGAAAAGTATTCGGTTACAACGGCGATTGATGAAATGGTGAAAAGTTTTATATCCTGTTGCAGGAATCAGGATTATACTCTTTTAAAATTGCCTAATCTACTTCCGTTAAGGGTGCATCAATATGAATAGGGGTGGTTTTATGCGGATTCTTTTATTTTTTGATTTACCTACAAAAACCAAAAAGCATAAAAGAGACTATTTACGATTTAGGAATTTTTTATTAAATGAAGGATTCGATATGATGCAGTTATCGGTTTACTGTAGATTGGTAAATGGACACGAATCTATGGAAAGACAACTTGAAAAGGTAAAAAGAAATTTGCCACCTGAAGGATCGATTCGAGTGTTACCTGTAACGGAAAAACAATATGAAAGAATGCGATTACTTTTAGGAGAAAAAACTGCTAATGAAGAAAAGGTAACAATTAACCAGCTCACTTTATTTTAATGATGAATTATTATAATCGAGATTGGGTATACTCTATAATTTGATGTATAAAATTCGATGAAGAGGGACATCCTATATATAGAGGATACATCACGTTAGTTTTTGAAAAAAGGGACAGATACCATGAAAAAATATAGCGTAGAAATTGAAAAAATAAATACAAAGAAGCCTCCAATGTACGATTCCTGCAGGCTTCTTTGTTACGTATCATAGCACAGCAATGGCTTTGATGGAGCTATGACAGTCTGCTGGTACTTACTATGTTCCTGATAATCATAGCACAGCAATGGCTTTGATGGAGCTATGACCTATCGTGTCCTCATCTGGTGTTACTCCGTATCATAGCACAGCAATGGCTTTGATGGAGCTATGACGTATTTTGGTATCACAAAGGCGCAGAACCTATCATAGCACAGCAATGGCTTTGATGGAGCTATGACGAAATATTAGGGGGAGATAATTTGTCGCAAATCATAGCACAGCAATGGCTTTGATGGAGCTATGACAAAAGTTTATACATATGCTTTTGGTCATTTATCATAGCACAGCAATGGCTTTGATGGAGCTATGACTAATTTCTTCCATGTATTTCGCTCCTTTGGATCATAGCACAGCAATGGCTTTGATGGAGCTATGACCTAATTTTAGTATCATCAATATGATTTTGGATCATAGCACAGCAATGGCTTTGATGGAGCTATGACGGTAGCTTCCTACTTTTGTTTTGGGCCAGCATCATAGCACAGCAATGGCTTTGATGGAGCTATGACCGTAACGAGAGACTAATTCTAACTTTACACATCATAGCACAGCAATGGCTTTGATGGAGCTATGACCCATTAGGAATCATTAATGATACTGATATTATCATAGCACAGCAATGGCTTTGATGGAGCTATGACGTACATTATTGTCACGCAATTTAACAATATATCATAGCACAGCAATGGCTTTGATGGAGCTATGACTCTCTATGGGTTGAAAATGATAGATGGCAAATCATAGCACAGCAATGGCTTTGATGGAGCTATGACTGAGAGCTTCATCAAGGAAAAAGAAGTTATATCATAGCACAGCAATGGTTTTGATGGAGCTATGACCACTTCATTCGATAATACATTTATGAAAGAATCATAGCACAGCAATGGCTTTGATGGAGCTATGACCCATTGCACTTTGTACGTACTCTTCTATTTATCATAGCACAGCAATGACTTTAAAAGACTATGACGAAAAAAACAACAGCTGAGGATTTTACTTTCATATTAGCACAACAGCAAAACATTTCAAAAAATTAAATATTATCATCTAACTTGAACCGTGATTGTTCTTGAAAAATAGATTCTTTACACGTTAAAGAATATCAAACTACTTAAACCCCATTCTAAATCCACCTAACACCTTCCCAAGTAATCATTAACCAAACTCAACCATATGATGGGACTAAATACAAATTTAAAACTCGCAACACCAGGAGGGGAATTATGAAAAAAGCAAAAATCAGTTTCCACCACCTTATCATTATCCTAATCCTCATCTTCATCAGTTCCATCATCATCTGGTCGTTATATAAGAATATTGTTCTATCCCCTGAGCATGTTGCTTTAATCATGCTCATCGCAATCATTGGTCTTAGTTTTTCCTTCGATAAGTTGAGCTTGGGAAGGATATTCTCTGTGGAGAAGAAAATGAAGCGGGTGGAGGAAAAACAGGAGGAATTAACAGAAGTCAATAACAGACTAAGTGTAGAATATAGTCATTTCAAACAAGAAATGCTTACATTTATGATAAATTCAATGAATCAGATATCCAACCAACTGAGCAACCAAACGGTTACGATAAACACGGCAGCAAATGTTGTCCCTGCTTCGGAAAAGGAAAAAGAAAATGACGATGAAGTCATGTCGTACTCTAGTAAGGAATCCCCTACTAATACCCCAGAAGAAAAAGAAAATGAAGCCATTCCTACATTTAAACAGGAGCATAGTAAGCTAATTAAAGGAACGAGTATGGATTTAGAGGAAAACATCGAACGACAAGCTCTGAAACAGGTTGCTCACAACCTAGGACTTCCGCTAGAAGATATCGCTTATCATGTAAGAATTGATTTTCCAGATCAATATACCATTGAGAAGCGGAGAATTTACAATGCCTTTCTACATGTAGACGGAACACATTACTTCTTTAAGATGATGTATTCACCATTTAGCATGGCAAATGTGGACCGAATTCAAAACATGCTTAATGATATTAACCTCTATACTGGAAGGAATCATGTAAGAGCAAAGTTAATTCTCATTCTAGTAAACTGCGATAAGGAGAAGCTTCAAAAAGAGAAGGACTACCTAGAGAAGTTTCAACAACGGTATATGCACTACTTCCAGCCTGCTTTGGAGAGAGGGTATTTGATTATTGATACATTTGAGGTAAATGATTAATAAGACGATTATTCCGAAAGAGATAAACTATGGCAGCATGTTAGATGTCGCGGTATGTATGTGATGAAGGGAACGACTAATCGGCTAGTATAAAACGGTGTGAAACCGGATTTATAGTAGTCGGTTTTTCATGTAGTAATAAATTTAAATGAGGGTTGGCAAATCAGAAAATTAATGGGGATAATCGATAAAAAGGCTCAATCCAGTTAATAGAGTAAGTGTCTTCCTTATTGGATTCTAAAAAGAATTTTTATCGAGACAATTAAAGAATGTGGGAGGACTTTGTTTATAGTTAACTAAAAGCTATTTGTATTCGCTGCATTAGTATAACGGCGAATATTTTGAAACGAAATTAAAGGGATTTTACGCAAAATAGTCGAATAAATAGTGATAAATTGTATGAGAGGAATAAGTTTATTTAGGGAGATGGCAGATAGGAAACGTTTCTAAAGTTGTGGAAGTAAGGTTCTAAATGGAAGACAGTCAGATGGGAGAGGACATCTTGAAAAAGCTTTATATCATTTTACTAGTAGTTATGTTCATGTGGGGTTTAAATGTCTCTGCGTTAAAAATGTTAGTCATTAGCTTTGATCCGATAGTAATCACTGGATTTAGAATTTTAGTTGCAGGAGTTGCGGTATTAATTGGATGTTATGGATTAGGGATTTTTCGTCTCCCGTATAAAAATGAATGGAAGATTATTTTATCCATATCCGTTTTTAATGTTGTGCTCCATCATATATTTATTGCGGTTGGCTTAGAAATTACGTCTGCTGTCAATGGTAGTTTGATTATCGGGATGGCTCCATTAATTACGATGATTATTTCAGGCATACTATTAAAACAATTTGTATCACGGTGGAGAGTATTTGGGTTTATCCTTGGATTTGTAGGTGTGGCGATTACGACATTAGTAGGGGAAGATGGATTTGCAGCTATCTCTATAGGGGATTTGCTTGTGTTTTTAGGTATCGTTGTCCAAGGCTTGAGTTTTGTGTTTATCAGTAAATTAAAGCCATCATTTGATCCAAGACTACTTACTGGTTATATGATGATGGTTGGTTCTGTTTGTATTATCTTGTATAGTTTTATATTAAAGAAGGACTTTACCGAATTAGCGAGTTTAGTAGATTGGAAAATGGCTTCTATCTTTATCTTTAGTGCTATCTTTGCTACGGCATTCGGTCATATGACATATAACTATGCGATAAAGAAGGTAGGACCTGCAGAGTCAGCCATTTTTCTCAATTTAAACACCTTATTTGCGTTAATTGGTGCAGCTATCTTTTTGGGTGAAGTGATACATCTGTTTCATGTAATTGGATTTATCTTTATTATCGTTGGGATTGTTTTCGGTACCGGAGCTAGTGAGAGTATGTATAGGAGATACAGGGATAGAAGGAAGGCGAGTTAACCCGGGAATACAATGCACATCACAAAGGTATAGAAACGTTGTAAGTTCAAAAAAAAAGGTGACGTCTAATGTTAATAAAAGGTGAAGTGAACAAGGAAGATATTCATGTATTTATTAACCATTTTGTAAACACATCAAAGAAAATAAGAAATGCTATTAGCATACTGATGGTTATATATGTTGTTTTAGTCGCTATAGCCGCTTGGTTTATCTTTTCTAGTATTACATTATTTAATATACTTGTTTGTGTTATTTTGCTAGCACTAATTGTTCCTTTTATGCCGGGGCTGCTTCGTAAGCGAACTGGGAAAGTGCTGTACAGAAAAATCGAGAAGACCAATTTATTTCAAAAGCTTGGGGCGTATGCCTTGGAAATCGATGATAAAGGCCTTGTTATGAAGGGAAGGGAAGATAAGGAACAACGTATAGAATGGAAAGATATTCAACGCATTTACGTGGAGAAGGAGCATTATTTTATCTACTATTATGGGCATGTCATCATTCTACCAGTAAGAGACTTTGATTTCGAACGAGCGGAATTCATGGAGTGGATTAACTTACATGTCGAGCATGAAAAGATAGCGCAGAAAAGTGAAAAGAAAAAGAATCCTAAGATTGTGTTTGCTTCTACAATAGCTGCCATACTCATTGCTTTCTTAGGCTACTATTTCTACGAGACGTATACACAACAACCTGAGCGTGAATTTGCGGAAGCGGCAAACAAGGTCGCTGCTTTATTTGACGAGGAAACACAGGGTGATGAAACAGGGCAATCAACGAAAAAGCTTAAAGCCTCCACTACCCAAGCGGACATTGATAGGGCGATGGAAGCTGTTGCCAACATTGATACAACAAAGGAACCATATAAAGTTTATACGCTACCATTACTCGCTTTAATTATTGAATTAAATGACGCACAAAAACAACTAGATGAAAGGTGAGGGAAGCGTGGATGTCTTCCCTTCAGGTGTAAAGCGATTTGTATATAGTGATGGAGACAGTAATCCTGTCCCCAATCACTTAATCTTACGCCATAATGTACTTCTACTTATACCTAATCGATTGGCTGCTTTCGTTTGGTTGTAATTTTCTTCTATAAGAACCTGTTCAATGATTTCCTTATTTAGTTGATCTAATGTTTTATTCGTATGGATTAGTGGATTCGTAGATTCTGGAGCTGTCATCGTAATGCTGTTTAAAACGATTTTAACCGTATCTTCATCCACATAAAAATCATTCGTTAAAACAAATAATTCTTCCACTGCCCTTTTTAATTGGTCTAAATTATAAGTCCAATGAAAGTTCTGCAATCGATTAAGTGCCTCAGGCTTTAATCCTAATATCTGATTGCTGTATTTGGGTGCCATTTCACTTAAGAATAGACTGACAATGCTTGGAATATCTTCCTTTCGTTCATTTAAAGAAGGTAAAGTTAATGGAAAAACAGCTAATTCATTTCTTAAGTAAAGCATAAATGGTCCTTGTTCCATGGCTTTCGAATAATTGCTATCACATGTGAAAATTAACCGGTTCCTTTTGTGCACAAAGGAATTACTAAAATAGGACTCCAATAATAACTGATACTCATCATTTAGAAGATGTAAGTTACGGATATAAATGGTCATATCTTCTTCTAAAAAAGGTGAGTTATCAGATTCGAAAAGCAACTCCCATTTTTTATCATTCATATACATGACATCAATGATTACCATTGGTTTATTGCGATAGCGGCTTCTTTGATAAATGGCATGGGCTAACGTATCTTTTCCGGTTCCTTTTTCACCATACAGCAGTATCGGCGTGTCCGTTTCAGCCAGTGACCTTGCATTTTCAATGACATTGGTAAACAATTTATTGGATGTCGTAAACGTATCTAAATCTACTTGTGGTGAATCGGTACTATTTTTATAGAGAATAGACTTATCCATCGGCTTCAAAGGCGAACGAAGCTTTTTCAAATAGTATGTAGGATAGGTTTTACCCTTTATAGAAAGCTTCTTTCCAGTAATATGATAAGAATCTTGTTGGATAGACTTCACCATAACAAGGTCTTCCTCATCTTCTATGTTATTGCACGCTGATGCGCATTCCTTTACTAGAATAGAGGAAATCTCATCGTTTTCCTTCATACTTGAATAAATAACCTCTTCCCCCTCGTTAAACACTAAAACGCTTTCATTTGAATGGCGTATAATACTCTCTGTTATAATCGTTTTCTCCTTCGTTGCTGATAAATAATGATTGACCGAAATAATATCGGAAAATGCATTCATCACCGTCTCTCTACCAGATGTAACAAGAATAGAATGAAGTCCCATTTTCTTTGCATGTCTAACCGTGATAACATCGCCTACAATCAAGCTAACCCCATTCGCTTTTAAATGAGCGATGGCTTTTTCGATTTCGGCGATAGAGTGCAACGTTTGAATTTCAAGATCGTCGTTATTAAGCTGTCCAATTATATTGGCAGTATCTGTTATACTCTTAAAGCCTACTATGCCAAATCTACCAGAATAGTTTTGTGCAAGTTTAATTGCTCGCATCATATCAATAATAGATAGCTTCATGTCGATAACCGGTAAGTCCGTTATCTTTTGAATTAATTCTGCCGTCCCAGCCCTGGAAAGAATAAAATCATAATCCAGATCTGCTTTCGATTGTACAAGCTTTACCCCATTCAACATATCCCCAACAAATGTGTGAACCTCTAACTCATTCATTTCACCTGCCACTTTATCAATAAGATCCTTTAAGCCTTGATAAGGGGCTATGGCGAGAACCTTTATCTTTTTCAAATGCAACACCTCTAGTTCCATAATCATACTCACATTCTATCATATTTTAATTTTCAAACAAGAGAACGTTTTAAAATGATACTAAAAATAGTTTGCTAATAATTAGAAAAATATAAAACGTTTCAAAATGAAACGAATACGAAAATTATAATAGTTGAAAGCGCTTCAGTATGTGTTAATATGAAAAGTAAGTTTTCTAATAACAACTTGGGGGGGAGCAATTTGAAAGCAGCAGTAGTAGTAGAACCAACAAAAATTGAAATACAGGATATAGAGGTTCCAACGATTAAAGCGAACGAAGTACTTATCAAAGTGAAAACGGTAGGTGTCTGTGGTTCGGATTTACATCTATTTAAAGGGACCCATGCATTCCGTAAGCCACCTGCAATACTAGGACATGAAATCGCAGGTGAAGTGGTTGAAGTTGGACCAGAAGTAACTAAGTTTCGTATCGGTGATCGTGTAACAGTAGAGCCACATATTGGTTGTGGAGAGTGTGAGTTTTGTGAAAAAGAATTATTAAATTTATGTACTGGTAAAAAGGCACCTGGTGTCCCGGGCTGGATTGGAACATTCTCTGAATACTTCAACGCACCTGAGGATATTGTCTATAAAATAGCAGATAATATCAGCTATGAAATTGGTACATTAGTAGAACCACTAGCGGTAGGTATTCATGCGATTGAACGAATTACCGTACCAGAGAAAGATACGATTGCTATTTTAGGTTCTGGAACGATCGGATTATTAACATTAGTAGCGGCTAGAGAAGCAGGCTATAAAAATATCATTTGTACCGATACACAGCCTTTTAACTTAGAAATGGCTAAGAAGCAAGGGGCCATATTAGCATTAAATCCACTCGAAGATGATGTTGAGGCTAAAATTAAAGAATTTACTAATGGTAGAGGTGTTGATGTGGCAATTGTAGCTGCTGATGCTCCGGGCATTATCGATCAAGCATCGTCCATCGTAAGAAAACGTGGAGAAGTAGGAATTGTTGCGATGATTACGAAGCAAATACCAGTGGATACGTATAGCTTTGTATTCAATGAAATATCTTTATTCGGCGCCATGACTTATGAAACAAAGGATTTTGAAAAAGCTAGTCAGTTAGTTAATGCGGGACTAGATTTAAGCGATTTCATTACACAACGTGTCCCATTAGAGGAATCACAAAAAGCACTAGATATACTTAACGAAAAGAAAGAAAATGTCGTTAAAGTAATTGTAGAAGTAGATAAATAGAAAAGGAGAATGGAAAAAAATGAAAAGGATTTCAATGAAATTAATGGCACTATTTATCATCATAGGCTTTGTCATGGCAGGGTGTTCGGATGATTCATCTTCTAAAGATGGAGATGCGGTAACACTTAAATTAGGACATATTCAATCAGAAAATGATCTTTGGCATGATGGAGCAGTGAAATTTAAGGAAGAAGTAGAACGACTTTCAGAAGGTAATATGAAAGTAGAAATCTATCCAAACTCTACACTTGGTGGAGATAGAGATATGGCAGAAGGTATGCAAATTGGTACGGTTGACTTTGCTTTAGTAGCAGGGGTTTTAGGGAATTTTGAAGATTCTATTCAATTATTAGAACTTCCATATTTATTTAGTAGTCAAGAAGAATATAACAAAGTAATTCATGGTGAAGTAGGACAAGAGATTGCTAATCGTGTCTTAGAAGCATCTGATATTAGAATCTTAAATTGGTGGGATCGCGGACCAAGACATATTACGGCGAACAAACCAATCGAAACAGTAGCCGATATTAAAGGCTTGAAAATGAGAATACCGGAAATCAAAGCGATGGAACACACATGGCAAGCAATGGGAGCTTCTCCAACAACAATGGCATGGAATGAAGTGTACACTGGTTTAGAGCAAAATGTTATCGAAGCACAAGAAAATCCTATTCCATTTATTTTTGGTGGACGTATTCATGAGGTACAAGATTATTTATCTCTAACAGCACATAAGTACGAGTATGTGACACTAGCAATGAGTGATATGACTTGGTCTAAGCTATCAGCAGAACAACAAGAAATTATTCAAGAAGCAGCAGATATCGCGACAGAATATGAGAATCAACTTGTAGGTGAACAAACAGATGAAATTCTTGAAACAATGAAAAGTGAAGGGCTAGAAGTAATAGAGCCTGATGTAGAAGCATTCGCTGAGGAAGCTAGAAAATCTCACAGTGAATTCGCAGAGACAATTGATATCGATCTTTATAACCGAATTGTAGAAGCACTTAAATAGAAAAAAGAAGTAGGAGTGAAGAGTTTTCTTTGCTCCTCCTTTATTACAGATGAGAGGTGTTAACCGTGCAAAAGCTGGATAAGATTCTGGTGAAGACATTGTATTATGTTTGTGGATTCCTGATGTTTTTAATGGTATCCGTTGTTACTGCGCAAGTCATATCTAGGTATCTATTTAATAGTCCGTTGACATGGACGGAGGAATTAGCCCGTTATACATTTGTTTGGGTTTCATTCTTAGGGATGGCTGTTGCGATAAAATATGGATCCCATATTGCATTAGATATGTTAGCTCGAAAATTAACTGGTGTTAGTCGTAAAACGCTCATGGTGTTTAATAATATGCTAGTTTTAATTTTCTCAGGAATATTAACGTATAGTGGATTTGAATTTGTCAAATTAGGAGCTAGACAATCCAGTCCATCTTTATCATTACCGATGGAGTTCGTTTACATTGTTATTCCGATTTCCGGAATACTATTAATCTATTTTGTTTTAAGTGAAACCATACAAATTATCAGAAAGGCAGGGGATGAGCAATAATGGGTGCTATTTTATTTGGAACGTTTGTCGTACTTCTTGTGTTAGGCGTACCAATTGGTTTTGTTCTAGCGCTTTCCTCCATCGGAGCGATGCTGGCTAGTGATTATCCAATTGTTGTCTTAAGCCAACGATTATTTACAGCACTTGATTCATTCCCTTTTATGGCCATTCCTTTATTCATGCTAGCTGGGTCAATCATGGGGCATGGTGGAATTACTAAAAGAATCATTGATTTTGCATTATCGATTGTTGGGAATATCAAAGGTGCTTTAGGGCATGTTGTTGCCACAAGTGGAATTATGATGGGTGGTATTTCAGGGTCTGGTGTAGCAGATACAGCTGCTTTAGGTTCTGTCATGGTGCCAGAAATGAAAAAAAGAAAGTATGATGCCGGATTCTCGGCCGCTTTAGTAGCCGCTTCAGGAAGTATTGGGCTAATCATACCACCAAGTATCGCGTTAATTATTTATGGTGTAACAACACAATCCTCGATTGGAGATTTATTCGTAGCGGGTATTATTCCAGGTGTGTTAATTGGATTGGGATTCTTTGTGTATTCTTATTTTGTAGCGAAGCGGAAGAATTACCCGAAAGAAGGTAAAGTTAGCTTAAAAGGTGTATGGACTAGCTTTAAGCGAGCTGCTTTCGCCTTAGCGATGCCGGTGATCATTGTTGTAGGAATTAGAGGTGGCGCATTCACGGCTACAGAAGGTGGAGCAATCATTGCTGTTTACGCCTTTATCATTAGTGCATTTGTTTATAAAGAAATTAAACTAAAGGACTTACCGAAGATATTTTTTGATGCAGCATTAAGTACAGCTATTATTTCTACTATTATTGCTGCTACATCGCTATTTGGATGGTTATTATCAAGTGAACAAATTCCACAACAAATAACCGCTACATTATTGAGTATTACAGATAATCCAATTTTATTATTACTAATTATCAACTTAATCTTATTAGTAGTAGGGATGTTCTTAGATAGTGGCCCTGCCATTATGTTACTAGCACCGATTTTAGCCCCTGTAGCAGGAAGCTTAGGTGTAGATCCTGTACAGTTCGGTTTAGTTATGGTTATTAACTTGACGATTGGCTTATTAACGCCACCTGTAGGAACTTCTATGTATGTGGCAAGTAATATTTCAGGAGTCCCTATTATGGAATTATCGAAAAAGCTATTGCCGTTTTGGCTCATTATGATCGCTGTTTTAATGCTCGTGACATTTTTTCCTGAAATAACAACTATTTTCACAAAATAAGTATTGGCATAGGTAAATAAATAGGGTAAGAAAGGAATGTAGATATGGGGAAGATTATTTTAGGTATCGTAGCGGATGATTTTTCAGGTGGGAGCGACGCAGCGTCCTTCCTGGCTAAACAAGGTATCAAAACGTATCTATACAATGGGATACCAGCAGAAGATTATCAGGTAGATGATGAAAATATCGCCGTTGTCATTGCCTTGAAAACGAGAACAGAAGAGAAAGCAAAAGCTGTATCAGAATCATTAGAAGCGTTCCAGTGGTTGAAGAATCATGGTGCAACGCAATTATATAGTAAGTATTGTTCTACATTCGATTCTACTGAAGAAGGCAATATTGGTCCTATCATTGATGGGGTATTAGAAAAGTACGATATTCATTACACGGTTCTAGTCCCAGCGCTTCCGGTTAATGGAAGAATCGTGAAGGATGGGCAATTGATTGTGAACGGTGTGCCTCTAAATGAGACACACATGAGACACCATCCGTTAACACCAATGTGGGATGCTGACATAGCGAATTTAATGAAGCCACAAGGGAAATATCCAAGTCTAACCATTAACCATGAACAATTAGAATTACCTAATGAAGAAATTTTATCCTTAATTGAGGATTTCGGAAAAGATAAAGAGCATTTTTATGTGATTCCTGATTATGTGGAGGAAAAACACGCCAAAAAAATAGTCGAGCTGTTCGGTGATTTACCGTTATTAACCGGTGGATCAGGTCTAATGACCGAACTTGGTCGTAAATACCTTCATGAGAATTCTCAAGTGGAATTTCAAAGAAGCTCCACTAATGGAAAGGCGATTATTCTAGCGGGAAGTTGTTCGGTAGCGACCCTACAACAAATAGAAGAATTTAAGAAATTAAACAAGCCTTCATTTAGAATTGACCCATTCCAATTAGCTGATGGGACACAAACAAAAGAAATGCTATGGGAACAAATTCAAGCTTCAGAAGAAGACGAAATCTTAGTTTATAGCTCTGATAAGCCCGAGAATGTGAAAGAGGCTCAGAAAGCTGGAAGAGAAAAGGTATCAGAACTATTGGAGCAAACGACAGCATTTCTTGCGAAGAATGCAGTTGCTAATGGCTACAACCGTATTATTGTAGCAGGTGGTGAAACTTCTGGGGCGGTAACCAAAACACTAGGATACAATTCCTATTTAGTGGGCGATAGCATCGATCCAGGTGTCCCAATCATGGTACCAACTCAAAATAAAGACATACGTCTAGTGTTGAAATCAGGGAACTTTGGAGATAAGGATTTCTTTATCAAAGCAGCCAACATGACAAAGGGTGATTCCATTGACTAGCCTAGAGAAAAAACTATCAGATGCTATATGGATTGGGAAGGCTTTATTTGATAGAGATAAGGCAACAGGCTCCTCTGCCAATATGAGCTTTATCCACGAAGGTAATATTTATATTACTGGTAGCGGAACGTGCTTCGGAAATTTAACGAAAGAAGATTTTTCCGTAACGAGTCGCGATGGGGAACATCTTACAGGGATTAAACCAAGTAAGGAGCTTCCTCTTCACAAAACCTTATATGATAAGGATGATTCCATACAAGCGGTTATCCATACACATAGCTTTTATTCAACGTTATGGTCATGCTTAAAGCATGAGAATGAAAGGGACATCATCCCATCCTATACCCCGTATTTAAAAATGAAAATTGGAACGATTGGTCTAGTACCATATGGTAAACCAGGCTCGGAAACTTTATTTCAATATTTCAAGGACAGACTTCATGATAGCGATGGATACATCCTACAAAATCATGGACCAGTAGTAGGCGACAAGGATTTATTATCTGCCTTCTACGCACTAGAAGAGTTGGAGGAAAGTGCAAGAATAGCCTGGGAACTACGAAATGACCAACAAAGAGCTAACTTGATAACGTGATGGGTTGTAATTATGGATTGGAAGAGTACTGCGAATCTTGGAGAGGGAGCAGTGAATTCTGGAGAGGGAGCTGAAAATTCTGAAGAAGACGCTCAAATCCTGAAGGAGGAGTTCCAAATCCTGAAAGAAGACGCTCAAATCCTGAAAAAGGTGCTCCAAATCCTGGAAAACCCCCTCCAAATCCTGAAGAATATGTCAACTAGATAAAACCGAACGGATTCTTTGAATCGTAGTTCGGTTTTTTTCTATAGAATGGTATCTGTCATGATCGCAATATGCGCTGGAATATTAGTAAACATGTCCATCTGTTCAGTAATAAAAATCCGACTTGTCTAATATAGTACAGATATAGCTTGGACAATAGGAGGATTAAAAAATGCATAAGCTATTTCCAGGGTTAGGACCGTTAGCATCCTATCGACTTTCCTATTTAACAGATGATATTACGGCGGGGATTATCGTTACATTTTTATTACTTCCTCAAAGTATGGCATATGCACTTGTTGCTGGGGTTCCTATTGCGATGGGATTAATTGCGGCCACGATTCCGTTGTTCGTTTATGGGCTTCTCGGCGGGTCGAGATATTTGTCCGTTGGTCCAGTTTCTGTTATATCGCTTCTATCATTAACAGGCTTATCCAGTATGGCTCAACCAAGTTCGAAAGAGTATATCATGCTAATTATTATGTTAGCCTTCTTAGTTGGGGCTATCCAACTTGTGATGGGGATAGTGAGAATTGGATCCATTCTAAAATATATTTCAACTTCCGTCATCTATGGTTTCACTTCTGCACTTGCCATCATCATTATGCTGAATCAACTCCCTTCGATTCTAGGGATAGATTTGCCGAGCTACCAAGGATTTTTCTCCTATTTGAATCAAGTATTTACTCATCTTCCTATGATGAACATATTAACCTTGGCAATTGGGCTAGGAAGTATTTTCATTCTCATACTTTTTCAGAAAAAGTTCCATGTAAAGATTGGCCCGTTAGTTGTGATTATCCTTTCAGTGTTAGTAGTCGATTTTTTTCATTTAAATAAAGAAGGGATTGAAATAGTTGGCTCGATTCCACGGGATATCATCGGAGCAGGTTTTCAAATGCCAACTGTCGATACCATCCTGTCACTTTTACCGATTGCCATAACTATTAGTTTTATTTCTTTTTTTGAATCATTTTCCGTAGCGAAGACATTGGCCGATAAGGATCGTGAATCGATAAATCCGAATCAAGAGTTAATTGGCATAGGATTTGCCAATATGGCAAGCTCATTCGCAGGCTCCATTCCGGTTGCAGGTGCCGTATCGCGAGCGGCAGTAAGCTATGAGTCCGGCGCAAAAAGTAATCTATCTATCATTATTACAGCATTATTTATGCTACTAGCAATCTTTTATATCACACCATTTTTATACTTCTTACCTAAAGCTACATTAGGGGCAATCATTATCATTGCAGTAAAGAATCTAATCAACTTTACACCATTAAACTTAAAGTGTAATAGCATACAAGCTCTACCGTTTATCGTTACATTTGCAACTACCTTATTTTTCGATGTGTTTTTGGGGATTGTGTTTGGGATTATAGTGTCTTTAGGATTAACACTATTAACAAACCAAAAATAAGAGAAGAGGGGGAAGGTATTCTCCTTTCGAAATTAGTATCAACTCATAACAATTCATACTAAAGTTTTATTTATTATTTTTCAGAATATTAGTTATAATGGAGGTAGGAAAAATAACATTGAATACGAGGAGGCAATGAAGATGGATGTAAGTGGAATTTTACAAGTAGTGGAAAATAGTGAACTCGTCTACCCAAAGGAAGAAAAAACACGTGCTACAACGATTGGATCTACAGAAGCATTCCAAGAACTATTAGCCCAATCTCAGGCTGATCCGGCAAGCTTCTGGGAAAGTGTGGCCAAGGAGCTGGAATGGTATGAGCCATGGGAAACTACGATGTCTGGAAGCCTTCCTGATTTTCGCTTTTTTGAAGGGGGAATTAGTAACCCTAGCATCAATCTACTAGACCGGCACATTGCGAAGGGAGCGGGTAATCGTACCGCACTGATTTGGGAAGGAGAAAATGGGGATACGAAGTTTTTTACGTATAATATGTTACTAGCGGAAGTGAATCGTTTTTCCAATGCATTACGTTCTCTAGGTGTGAAAAAGGGGGATGGGGTCGCGATTTACCTTCCAAATTTAGCAGAGGCGTTCATCGCAGTGCTTGCTTGTTTCCGTATTGGTGCGGTGTATAACGCGATTTTCTCAGGGTACTCCGAAAAGTCGTTGAAAGATCGTTTGACCGCCTTTGAACCAAAAGTAATGGTAACAGCGGATGCTACCCAGCGTCGTGGTAATACGATTTACTTAAAGGAAAAAGTGGACCATGTTGTTCCGGAGATTCCTTCTGTTGAGGCAGTCATTGTGGTCAATCGATTTGGAACAACAGTGAACATGGAACCAGGCCGCGATTATTGGTGGGAGGATTTACGAGCAAAAATGAGTAAGGACTGTGAGCCAGAAAGAATCGAGGCGAATGAGCCAGGGATTGTATTTTATACAAGTGGAACCACCGGTAAGCCAAAAGGGGTAGTTCATTCTGGAATGGCGTTTGTAGTCCAAAATTATATTTATGCCAAATATCATATGGATCATAAAGATGACGATGTGTTCTGGTGTTCTGCAGATATCGGATGGTTAACGATGCATATTTGGGGAATTGTAGGTTCCTTAGCAAATGGTGTGACAACAGTAGTTTATGAAGGGGCACCAGATTATCCGACAAAGGACCGCTTTTATCAAATTATCGAAAAATACCGTGTGAACAAGCTTTTCACCGCACCAACTGCATTACGGATGCTAAAAAGCTTAGGAGATGAGGTGCTGGATCAATACGACCTAAGTGACCTTGATGTAATTTCCTTAGTTGGTGAGCCATTTGATGCGGAGACATGGCGTTGGACTTATGAAACCCTTGGGAAAAAGAACATTGCCGTGAATAATACATGGGGACAAACGGAAACAGCTGGCTGCCCGATAGCAGGAGCTGCCTGGCTAACACCGATGAAGCCCGGATCAGCGGGAATTCAATTCTTAGGTGCAGATGTCGCGGTTGTCGATTATGACGGAAAACCAGTGGAACCGAATACGTTAGGAAACCTAGTTATCCGAAAGCCATTCCCAATGCTCTGCCGTACGTTATGGAAGGAACCTGAACGCTATTACAATGCCTATTTCAGCCAAGTAGAGGGCTGTTATTTTGCCTCTGACTTAGCATTAATCGATGAAGACGGCTACATATGGGTCGTTGGCCGTTCTGATGATGCATTCAATGTTGCCGGACACCGATTAAGTACGATGGAAATGGAAAGTGCCGTTCTTGAGGTAGATGGAGTGTCAGAGGTAGCTGTCATTGGAGTACCCGATACCATCAAAGGAGAAGTACCAGTTGTGTTTGTCCGACTTGCAGAAGGATATACAGAATCAGATGAACTATTAAGCAACATAACTGCCAGTATCGTGGATCAAATAGGGGCAATTGCAAGACCAAAGGAAATTATCGTATCAAAGAGCCTACCAAAAACAGTAAGTGGAAAAATTATGCGTAGGCTATTGAAGGAAATTGTAGTAAAAGGTAACGTCACGGGAGATATCACAGGGCTTGAGGACCCAAGTACCGTCTCACACATTCAAGAGACCATTAATAGTCGAACAAGAATGTAAGGGCTTTAATAAGCGGGACAGTAGGATGCTGTTCCGTTTTTTGTTGGGGGACGAGGGGAAGGGGTGCGTGGGAAATCGCGCGAGGATGCTGCAAATTCGTGCGAGAACCTCGATATTTCGCGCGGGTTAACGTGAAAAATGCGCGGGAAGTTCTGGGTTCTTGCAGGGATAAATGGGTATCGCGCGAGAAAGCCCAAAATTCGCGCGGGAATGCTCCGAAGTCGCGCAAGAATCTCGATATTTCGCGCGAGGAATCCTGAAAAACGCGCGAGAAGTTCCGAAATTCGCGCGACAAACAATCTGTCGCGCGATTTACAATGAAGCCCGCGTGAAATTTATTATTAGTCGCGCGATTTTACGTCCATTCCGCGCGAAATACATCATGGGATTAAGAGTTACTTTGATTGCGGAGCGTAATTTTACCAAATGATAAATTTACATATAATAGGTAAATTAAAATTATCTTCTATTATAGGTAATCAATATTTTCAACTATTAACTTCAACGCAATTTTACTAATTTATCAATATGACAAGGAACCACACCTTAACTATAATCATTATAAAAATGATGGGGTGTTAAGGGCATGGTTATATTAAATAGAAAAGTTCCTATTACATTAAAGAAATTACAAGCACTTATTCCGCGACTAAGACCAGACTTCCCTAGGATTTATGAAATCAAACAGGATGAAAGAAATAGAAGAAAGGGATATGAAGGAGAAAAGCATATTGATTACTATATTGAGCTATTAGCGGATAAATTTACTATTCTTCATGATGTTTGCTTGGAAGTGAATAAGAGAATTTTTCAAATGGATTCTATCATAATTTCGAAAAAAGCGATTTATATTATAGAGATGAAGGATTATAGTAATAAAATTACTTTCGATACTAATCTAAACCAATGTATTCGTAGTGATGGTGATATTGAGATGGGGTATCGTCATCCTATTGCACAGGCTGAGAATCAGAAGTTACTATTGGAAACTTGGCTAGAGCAAAACTTTTCCCGTCATATACCAGTACGTTATTTCGTGGTTTTTAGTGACCCAAATACAATTATTGATGTTATAGGAGATAAGGAAGCAATTGCAGAAATTGTACTCCACGCTAATCACCTTCCAAATAAAGTACTTAATATAGATAATGAAATAAATAATACTATGAAACAGAAAAGTCATCTAATTGGTAAGAGGATATTAAAAGAGAATAAAGACTTCGAAATTGATATATTGAAGGAATACCAAATAAGCCGTAATGATATTCTTTCTGGAGTTCAGTGTCCAAAATGTCAAACACTAGGGATGAAGAGAGGGCATGGCAAGTGGATTTGCATGCGATGTAAGTCTGTGTCCAAACAGGCACACCTCAAAGCATTGTCTGATTATCTTATCTTAATAAATCCTTATATAAGTAACAAGGAGTGTATGAGATTATTAAATGTATCGAGTAAGGATGTTACTACACGCATATTAAAATCTAGTAATCTTATGTATGATCCACTTCATAGGAGATGGAAAAAGTAGTATATAATCAAAAATTAACTTTCTTAAAGACAAACTCGATGTTATTTTGTTTTATTATTCAACATCTGAACTTATTACGCTATAAGGTTAAGGGTAGGGAGTGCTTGAATTAAAATACGTATTTTAGGTATTGCAATTGATCGTGATATAAGGTATATTATTAATCTATCATATTATTTGTCATAGATTTTTAAAAAAAGTGTTTGACTTTATGATTGATAGTATGATATATTATTTCTTGTCGCTAAATTAAGTGGCAAAAGCGAATAAAAACTTTTTCAAAAAAACTATTGACATTGATTGAGAGATAGTGGTATGATATAAAAGTTGTCGCTGAATTAACGATAAACGATTTGCTCTTTGAAAACTGAACAAAACAACCAGTATGTTTAGAATAACTTAGGCGAACGCCTAATAGTTATTCTTATGCAATCAACTAGTGCGACAGCACTTGTTGATCGAATGCCAAGAAGAAACATACCCTGTTTTTTCTATTAAAGAATTACAGAAGCTAGCAGCTTCTTTGCTAAGAATTACCTATGATTGATTGGTGTCAATCATAGACAAACTTTTTTGGAGAGTTTGATCTTGGCTCAGGACGAACGCTGGCGGCGTGCCTAATACATGCAAGTCGAGCGAGTGAATTTAACTGATCCCTTCGGGGTGACGTTAATGGATCTAGCGGCGGACGGGTGA
>NZ_JBCPXV010000037.1:0-33057 GCF_039581225.1 Ornithinibacillus proteolyticus
TTCTCTGGTTGATATTTACAATGAACATCATTCCCAAAGGGAATAATCATGGAGGAGCCGTATGCGATGACCCGCACGTACGGAACTGCGAGAGGCGCATGAGTGATTCATGCGCCTACTCTATTTTACCTCAAGAATGATCTGCCATTAACCGTTTGTTTTAAATGATGTAAAATGTTCAGGTCTTGTAATTCATTTATTTAGCAAGATGATAAATGTTGAAGTTAAGCCTGTTATATCACAAGATAGCTTCTACAAAAATACTGATTTATCTGTACTAGATGAAGATTTTTCAAAGGTGTTAACCTGAAGAAGCTCGAATTTTAGACGGAGGTGTTGAATAGCTCGGTATCATAGTATAATGAAAAAAATGGTAAGTTTAAAAGGAGCTTTTAATCATGAAGAAATCATATTTTATATGGCTTGCTATTTATGGTGTTGTTTGGGTATTTGCTTATTTAGCATTTCCATCAGGTATAAACAAGATACAGCTTACTAGTATGTGCGTGTTTTTCATCATCTTGTTTATACTTCCTATCACTGCAAATAAACCAATTTGGCAGACCATTTTATTCTCCATACAAGCACTAACCACTATCGGTGTTTTTCATCACATGGGCAGTATGTTCAATCCATATGTATTTCTACTTCATGCGTTAATTATTGCCGAAGCAGTGTTTTACCTTAATCGCTTGAAGAGTTTTATTGTAATTGGCGTTCAGCTAATATGTGCTTTCGTAATCATGATGGAAGCTAATCTCTCTACTACCATATTAGTTTGGTATGGACTTTTATATAGTTTAATAATTACTGCCCTGTTCTATTTTCAGACGGTACATATTAGAGAAAACGAACTATCAAAGAAGTATGATGTCTTATTAGATGAATATAGAAAAATGAAAAGACAGCTTATGATTGAAGAAGAACAAGCAAGACTCGATGAGCGTAATATGATTGGGCGGGAAATCCATGATTCAGTTGGACATAAGCTTACTGCTTTGTTAATGCAATTTGAGGCATTCCGTTTAAATGCCGTGGAACAAGATAAAGAGAAAATGACAACCCTTAAAGAGCTTATCAGTCAAAGCTTAGAAGAAACAAGAAAAGCGGTAAAATCCTTTAAACAACCAGAAGTAGGCGGTCTCCAGGGGATTATTCGGTTAATCAGAAAGTTGGAAATAGAAAGCTATATGAAAATTCATTTCTCTGTTAAGCATGGTGCTTTCGCAGCTCCACTCTCAGGGGAGCAGTCCTTTGCCATATATCGTGCTGTACAAGAAGCGCTGACCAATATTATGAAGCATAGCTCAACAAGAGAGGCGCGTGTTATGTTTGAATCGCCTGGTCGAAGTATTTTTCGTTTCGAAGTAATCAACCAAACAACTTCTAATTACCATTTTCAAGAAGGATATGGATTGAAAGCAATGCGAGAACGATTAGAAAAAGTTGGAGGTTCATTGGATGTCACACAGGATGAGCATCAATTTAGGGTAAAAGGGGTTATTCGATTAATAGAACGAGGTGGACAGTATGATTAAAGTGTTGTTAGCAGAGGATCAAGTAATGGTACGTCAAGGTCTAAAAGCAATGATTGAAACAGATGAGGAGATTATTGTAACGGGTGAAGCAGGCAATGGTATGGAAGCTGTCGCTTTATGTGAAAAACAGCTTTTTGATATAGCTATATTAGATATTCGTATGCCAGAAATGGATGGGATTGAAACCGCAAAGGTATTACGGACACGATTCCCGCATATAAAAGTTTTAATGCTTACAACGTTTGACGACCAGCATTACGTGGTAGATTCGCTGAAGCTGGGAGTTAGTGGATATATGCTAAAAAACGGCGATACGCAGTCTCTTATACGATCGATTAAAAGTACGATGAGTGGTGGACTCTCACTGGAGGATCAGGTTGCAGCAAAAGTAATGCCTTATCTCCTTCAAAACCAAGAAGCAGATAAATCGGTAGACCCAACATTAACACCAAGAGAAAGAGCCATTTTAAAATGTATTGGAGAAGGGCTCAATAATAAGGAAGTAGCAGAACGGTTAGGGTTATCTGTAGGAACGGTAAAAAATCAAACAAGCCAAATTTTAGATAAATTAGAGTTAAGAGATCGAACTCAATTAGCAATATATGCAATTCGCCATCGATTAGTTTAGAAAAAATGACGAAAGTAACTAGTACCTATATCGTAAGTGACCAAAGTCAGTAGTGGCTTTGGTTTTTTTCGATTATGATGCAAGTATCAAACAGAAAAAAGGAGGAAAACCATGCTTGAAACTATCCGTTTAAGTAAGTCTTTCAAAGGAAAAAAGGCAGTGCAAGATGTTAATTTATATTTGGATAACGGAGAATCGGTTGGTCTGATAGGGCCAAACGGGGCTGGAAAATCAACAACGATTTCGATGATTTCATCATTAATAAAGCCAACAGCTGGAGAAATAAAGCTCAATGGTGAAAACATCATCAATAAACCGGAACAATTGAGGCGTATTTTAGGTGTAGTGCCACAGGAATTAGCGCTTTATCAGGAACTATCAGCATATGAGAACCTAAAATTTTTTGGTTCGATTTATAAGCTAAAGGGGGATGACCTCGAAAAAAGTATTCAGCGCTCATTGGAGATAGTAGGTTTGGAAGGTCGCCAAAAAGATTTAGTAAAAACTTTTTCAGGCGGGATGAAGCGACGGGTAAATATTGCTGTAGCATTACTACATCAACCCAAAATACTAATCTTAGATGAACCTACTGTTGGAATTGACCCACAATCTAGAAATCATATATTAGAAACGGTACGCATGTTAAATCAAAAGAATGGTACAACGATTCTATATACGAGCCATTACATGGAGGAAGTGGAGCAGCTTTGTGACAGATTGTACATTATGGATAATGGAGAAATTATTGCAACGGGGACAAAAGGTGAGCTACTAAGCATATTATCCGCAGAGGACACCATCAAAGTACAATTAAGCAAGATGAATGAAGTGTTTGTAGAGCAGGTGAAAGCGATAGAAGGGGTCCGGAAAGTAGAAGCTTCTGATGTAAATTTAAAAGTTATTGCAAATAAAGGGATCAATTTAGTCAGTGAACTAGTCTCCCTTGCCAATAACCATCATATTCAAATGATTAATTTTCATACGGAGACTCCGAGTTTGGAGGATGTATTCCTTCATTTGACTGGTCGAACTTTACGCGATTAAGGAGGTGTAGGAATGGGTAGCTTTATCAAAAAGGATTTATTAATTATGTGGCGAGATCGAAAAGAACTTATTACAGTTCTCTTGCTCCCGATTATTTTAGTAGTCGTACTAAATTTTGTTTTTTCTGGATTGCTAGGTAATGATAAAGAGTCTGAGCTTGATTTACAATTAGCGGTCGTAAATCAAGATAATCATGCAGACTTACAAGCCCAAATGAAGGATAAGTTAATGGATAACGAATCTGTTGGGAAAGAAGAAGTAGCTGTATTGGTAGAACAAGCAAGTCAGCTGAATCCAGCTTCGATGCTATTACATTACCTAGAAAGTGATGATTTAAAGAGTTTCGTAACAATACAAGAGCTTGAAGAAGCAGATGCTATAACAAAAGCAGAAGATGGTGATGTAGACGGCATTCTAATTATACCGGAAGGGTTTAGTGCCGATAGTCTATATGCAGCCTTTGTCGGACAGAGTCCAACCACTTCATTGGAATTAAAAATAGAAAAAGAAACTCAAAATAATCGTATTTTATTTGATATCATTCAGGGGTTTACAGATCAATTGAATTATCAATTTGCACTACAGGAATTAGATGCTTCTCAAGTAGAGATAGTAACTCCAGAAGGTGGAATCGAAAAAGTAGGAGCAGGTGATAGTTTTACACTAACTCAATATTTTACGATAGCAATGGGAGCATTGTTTGCCTTATTTCTAGCCTCGACCGTTGCTACTAAAGCAGGAGTAGAAATTAGAGAAAGAGTATTTTACCGTATTCAATTATCTAATAGTAATCCAATCCTCTATTTAATTGGAAAAATGGTATCTACTTTCATCTTAACTTGGCTGCAAATGATGTTTATTTTTGTATTTGCTCATTTTGTCCTTGATGCCTTTGCTGACAGGTCATTAAGTTTCTGGCTTGGCCTTATAGGAATTGTTACTTTACTTGCTATTGCTATTGCTAGTTTGGCAGCAATGTTCACAAGTATTTCGCTTCGCGTGATGAGTATTGATACAGCAAATGGGATCTTTATGCTATTTATTTTATTGTTCGGTATTATCGGTGGAAACTTTGTTCCTATTTATATATTACCGGATTGGCTTATGAAAATTGGTGAATGGACACCAAACGGGCTATCTTTAGTAATGCTCACTAATTGGATTCAGTTCGAAGAGTTATCAAACATCTTCACATCCATTCTGATTTTGATTGGGTTCTTCCTTTTATTTTTGATAATTAGTTTGGCCTTGTATCCAAAAAGGGGGAAAGCATAATGAAGTCAGTTTTATGGGCGCAATTTATTAAAGATAAGCGAAACCCGCTTTTCATCCTATTATTTATAGCTGCAAGCATTCTAGGTATCCTTTTATTTGCTGGAGGTGTTCAATCGCCGACAAAGGTTACTATCTTTAGTGAAGAGGAAAATGCCTCTGAAATAGTAGAGAAATGGCAAGAGCTGTTAAATATGGATAGCTCATTTACGTTCGAAATTGGTACTCCTGAACAGGCTCGTGAAGATGTAACAGATGGAAGAATTGACGTAGCATTAAAATTAATGGACATGGATTACCGGTTAGTCATAGCTAGTGAGCTTCCAACTATTTCTTTAGTTCGTCAACACGTGGAAAAAGTGTTTCAACGCGAAGCACAAATTCGCGCAGTGGCTGAAGCGGAAGAGGATGAAAATGTTCGAAGCAAGATCAATAGCTACCTTGAAAACGCACCATTTCACATAGAAACGAGAGGACTAGACGGAGAAGAGCTTCCGAATTTTAACATGAGTACTCAATTATTGTTTGCTTTTACCTTTTTAGTTGCTATGTTTATCCTAGGTTTGAAAGTGAACAATGTGACACATGATAAAGTTTCTGGTGTTTGGAATCGAATGATATTATCACCAATTAGTAAAGTAAGTATGTATAGCGGATATATTTTATATAGCTTTCTAATAACCATGTTTCAAATTGTGGTTGTGTTGCTCCTATTTAAGTATGTCATGAACTATGAATTAGGGGATCATTTAGGGCTAATTATCGTAATTTCTGCGTTTTTTGTTTTTAGTATGATTAGTATTGCTATGTTAATTACTGGATTTGTAAAAACTCCAGAACAATTTTTAAGCATTTACCCTTCAGTCATACCACTATTACCACTTATTAGTGGAGTTTATATGATGCCAGGTACGATAACCAATCCAGTGTTATTGTTTATTGCTGACTTATTTCCGTTGTCCCATGCAATGGATGCATTAATGTCTGTCATATTTAATGATGGTAGATTGGGAGATATTATGATGTCTCTATTGATTATGTTACTAATTGGAGTCGTGGCGATGGGAATAGGGATTAATATGATTGAACGGAGGAAATAGTATTCATTACGTTTAATGAATAGGTGAAAAAGCTCTCGAGTGTAAAAGATCGAGAGTTTTTTCAATTTAGACAGTAGAAGAGCGTTAAATCTCAGCCTAGAAAACAGTGATCTAAAATGAAGCTAAACATGATAAAAGAAGAATAAAAAAGGCGGATGAGAAGCAACTAGTTAGAAACTTCCACTTTTTGTATATATAATAGGAGAAGTATTAATAAAAACAACGTTGTCTTCATCTAAAAAGAAAAGACGTAGATTTTGAGGTGGAATGTTTGAAGAACACAGGATTAGTATTAGAAGGTGGAGGAAGCAGAGGAATCTATACGGCTGGCGTTATTCATTATTTAATGGAGCAAGATATATACCTTCCATATGTAATTGGTGTATCTGCAGGTGCCTGTAATGGTTCGTCTTATGTCGCACGGCAAATAGAACGAAATAGAGCGGTTCTGATTGATTACTTAGACCATCCCGATTATATATCATTTCGAAACTTCGTAAAGAAAAGAGAAATTTTTGGGATGGATTTTTTATTTGATGTGTTACCAAATGAATTAGAGCCTTTTGATTTTGACGCATTTTATGCTGCAAGGGAGGAGTTTGTCATTGGTGTTACCGACTGTATGACAGGGGAGCCTGTTTTTTATAAAAGGGAAGATTATAAAGATGAAATATTAAAGATAATTCGGGCATCGAGCTCCTTGCCATTATTCGCACCAGTTGTTGAATATGATAATCGAAGTCTGTTAGATGGAGGTATTTCCGATCCAATTCCAATCAAGCAATCGGTAAAAGACGGGAATCAAAAGAATGTCGTCATTTTAACGAGAAATAGAGGTTATGTTAAAAAGCCACAATCATTTGGATGGTACATGCGCAAAAAATATAAACAATACCCCGGTCTATTAAAAGCAATAGAAAGACGTCACCATGTATATAATGAAACATTAAATTATATATTTGAAGAGGAGAAAAAAGGAAATGTGTTTGTCATCAGCCCATCTGAAAAGTTAGAAGTTGGACGTGTGGAAAGAAGTAAAGCTAAACTAACCGACCTATATCATCTAGGGATGAAGGATGTAAAAAAACTGTCGGAGGAATTAAGGGAATTTTTATCCTAGTTGAAGAAATAATCACCATGAGAAGAGTATTATAGAATCATATATAATAAATCGCACCTCTTAACAAGGAGGTGCGATACTATTTTGTATTAGATATTTTAATATATGATAAAATCTGCTCTAAATATAGACTAGTGTTATTGGCATTTCCCACCGAACCTAAATCTCTCAGAATTTGAATGGTTTGTCGTAGTTTAGCCTCTCCAGATTCCTTGTTCCCTAACTTTAACTCTAAGGCTCCCTTTAGTTGCAGGATTTTAAGCCGTTCAAATAATTTATCTTCGGGTAATGGTATGGCATCAAGATAGGAGAAAAATTCCGTAATTTCCTGTTCGTATGTTAATTCTTCGGGAAAGCGATTAACTGGACCTATTAAGTAGGTAATGGTATTGATAAGGATAGCAGTAATCGTATCACGTGTTTTTTTTAATTCTTGATAACGGCTGCTTTTTATGTATGCTGTCTTAGAAAGCTGTATCACTACACCAGGATCAAGAAAGAACATCGTAGCGCTATAGAGAGCTAATTCGTAATATCCCCATACTTCGACCCGAAATAAATAATCTGTTAACAGATCGATTTCCGCTTTATTCACATTTTCGTCCATCATGGTGGAGCTCACCATACTATCGTAAACCTCAAGCATTAATACATTAAAATAATATGTTTCTATTCCATAACGCTCCCACTTTTTCATTTCTTGATCTTTTAGTTGCTTTAATCGATCTGAATTTTGACTAGTGTAGGCTGTATTGACTAGCTGGAAGAATTGTTCGAGCTGGCTTGGTTGGTAGTCGTGATGTACATATATAAATTCATCCATACTGAGCATCAGCTTGTCTAAAATTCTTGTGAAAATTCCAAGTGTTATATCCGAATCACCACGTTCAAATTTTGATAAAAATGAAATGGAACATACTCCATCAGCTAGCTCTTTCATCGTTACCCCTTTTTGCTTACGAATTATTCGAAAGGTTTCTCCATAGCTCCTCAATATTCTAACCACCTAACCTCAAATTCCACTATATGAAAGTTTTATAAATATTGCTAACCATCCAAATTAAAATAAACATACAACAAGTTCTTTTCCATTAGTATAACGGAAGAAATTAGAGGAGGATAATGAAATGAAAGAATTAAGGCATTATATTGCAGCGAATGGAACGATAATTGATGTGGAAAATGAAGTTTCTTTTGAGGGTTCTATTGAAATCTGTGATGGGAAAATAAGCAGGATTTATAGACAAAATGAAGCATTACCAGATGATATTAGTGTAGTGGATGTGAGTGGAAAGTATCTTATTCCTGGATTAATTGATATGCATTGCCATATTCAAGAACGATTTGCACCACATTTTTTAGCATCAGGGGTAACAACGGTCCGTAACACCGCGGGAAATGTATTTCTACTTAAGAATATGATTGATGCTCCATTCGATGTACCTACTCCACGTGTATATGCTGCAGACCGCATGATTGATGGAACCCCTGGCCTATGGGGACCAACCAGTTTTGGAAATCTAGTAACTGATGACCCAGAAATAGCTAGAAAAGAAGTGAGAAGACAGGCTGAAGCAGGGGCAAAATTTATTAAAGTGTATGGGCTGATAAAGAAAGAGGTTTTACAGGCAGTGGTGGAAGAGGCGAGAGAATTTAATCTAGAAGTAAGTTGTGATCTCATCCATGCAAAGGAATTGAATGCTTTAGAAGCAGCAGAAATTGGAGTGACATGGTTTGAGCATGCTTCAGGATTTGTACAAGCTCTTTATGATGGCTGGCATCCAACCGCGGATCAAGAAAAGTGGCGTCATATTGATTGGGAGAAACCAGATGAGGCGAGAATCAAAGCATTGTGTGAGGAAATGCTTAAGCATCATGTGAAGCTTTGCCCTACTTTAGTGCTTACGGACCAAGTAACACAGCAACCTAACCCGTGGTATCCCAAAAATAAAGTAACCGAGTCACTTAAGAAAGAAGGGATTTTAATCGATCACTGGGAAAAAAATGCGGAACAGGAAGCACTACTAAAAGAGCAGATCGGTATATTAGATCTGTTTACGAAAACAGTTGCCAAAACCTATGCCGATTTGGGAGGAACCGTTGTCGCAGGAACGGACACTCCTGCACTTATTTGGACCTTCCCAGGCATGGCTTTACATCGTGAATTAGAGTTATTTGTAGAAATTGGATTTTCAGAAATAGAGGCATTACAGGCTGCAACAATCCAGGCTGCCAGGTCTATCCAAATGGAGGAAATGGGTGTAATAAAAGAAGGGTTTATCGCGGATTTAGTCGTATTAGATGCGAATCCATTGATTGATATTCAACATACGAAGAGCATTCATCACATAATTAAAGGAGGAAAAATTTATTCACAAGATGAAATACTAAGTAACGTTCCAAGTGACGAATATATGGATAAGTTGCTAGCTGATTTTCAGATCGAATGGGAAAAAATTGAATCAGTGCAAAGCTAAAACATGAATTCATAGGCAGGTAAGGGTTGGGGATTTATATGATCAGCATAGGCAGAGGAGTACTAGTTTAAATCCGAGTTATGTACGTACTGGAAAAAGTAGTACTTAAGTAAGATAAAAACAAGGGATAGTCAGTTTAACTATCCCTTGTTTTTAATAGTAAAGATGTTAATGTGTTTCGATTACTAATGGTACAAATTTTTGATTATCTACATCAACTAATCCCATATCGGTTATTTTTGCTTTTGGTATAACAGGAAGTGTAGCGATTATTAATCGATGGATTGGATTTTTTCCGGGCATCATGCTTGCTTCAATTCGGTCCAAGAAAGCATTAATCCGTGGTGAAAATTCTTCAGCACTCTCCGTTGTCATTAACCCTGCAATCGGTAATTTAAGTTCAGCAACGATTTCCCCGTTTTTTACAGCAACCATTCCACCATTTGATTCTCTTAAGTGATTCGCTGCAATCTTCATATCTGTTTTGTTTACCCCTAATACCGCCAAATTATGACTATCGTGGGCAACAGTGGTTGCTACAGCACCTTCGATTATTCCAAATCCAGCTAAAACCCCTTTTGCAACATTGTTATTATGTCCGTGTCGATGAAAAACAGCGATATAGTTTAGTGGTGCTTTCTTACCATCATACTCACCTAAATTCACCTCTCCGTTAACAACCGGTAAGGTAACTTCAAGGAAATTCGTTGGAATTCCAGGCGCATAATCATATTCGATGGCATTAACTTTTGCTACGGTTGCATGTGGTTCTTCTACTGTAATGGATAGATCCTCTTCTTTAATTTCGGATAGTTTTACCGTATTCATAAAGTGCATAGGAGGATTAATTACATTTTGTTTTCTAATTAGATTACCCTTTTCCACGATTAGTTTTCCTGAAGTGAATACATCGGATACTACCATCGTCTTGATATCATCTAGTAGAACGATATCGGCAATTCGACCAGGGCTGATTGCACCAATATCGGTTCTTCTTAACCGGTTGGCAGCATTCAAGGTGCCATATCGAATGGCATTGATTGGGTCAATTCCTTCCTCTATTGCACGGCGAACCACATGATTCATATGACCTTGTTGTAATAAATCATTCGCTTTTACATCATCCGAACACAAGCAAACATTAGGTAGGTAGCCTTTATCTTTAATTACTTTCGCAATAGGTGCTACATTGTACGAAAAGGAGCTTTCCCGAATTTCAACAATCATTCCCGCTTGAAGTTTCTCTAGTGCTTCTTCACCGGTACGACATTCATGGTCGGAGTCAATTCCAGCTACTAGGTACGCAGAAAGATCACGCCCACTTAACGTTGGTGCATGGCCTTGAGCAATTTTTCCAGCATCAAGTGCAGCTTGGACAATACCAGCCATGCGCGGGTCTTGATGGACGACATCGTAATAATTCATCACTTCAGCTAATCCATCTATACCGTCCCATTGTATTAATTTCTCTACCAGTTCAGGAGTGAAATCAGCACCCGACGTTTCTAAACGAGGTGCAGATGGTACACAGGAAGGGAGATAAGTAAGGATTCGTAAATCCAAATCCTTACTTGCTTCAATCATATAAGCAAGCCCTTCTTCTCCTAGTACATTCGTAATTTCATGTGGATCTGTTACAACTGTTGTGGTCCCATGAGGCAGAACTACTTCCGCATACGTACTTGGAGTCAGCATACTGCTTTCGATGTGTACATGTGTGTCAATTAATCCTGGGATAGCGTATTTTCCCTGACCATCTATCACTTGTTTTGCTTGTAAAGTTGTTACTCCTGGCTTTGTTATATGAGCAATTTTATCTTGAAAAATTCCTATCGCTGCCGGGTAAATCTCACCGGTAAAAACATTAACTAATTTAATATTTTCAATGGCTAAATCTAACGGTATATCACCACGAGCAGCTGAAATCAGATTATGATTCATATTCGTTCACTCCAATACTAATCTATTAAATTAACCAAAGGTAATACGCTAGTGGAATACATAAGAAATATAGTCCAATAGGAATTTCGCGAACTTTTCCTGTGATTAATTTAATGACAACATAGGATAATATTCCAAACACAATTCCATTTGCGATACTGAAAGAAAATGCCGTTACTAGTATCGTAATTAATGCTGTGGCTAATTCATCTAATTTATCATAGTTGATATTTTTAAGAGATTCTAAAATAGTAATCCCGATTACTACTAGTGCTGGAGCAGTTGCAACAGATGGAACCATTAGGAATATAGGAGTTAATAATAAACATATCCAGAACATGACCCCTGCTGAAACAGCCGTTAAACCGGTTTTACCACCTTCACTAACACCACTTGCCGATTCTACATAGGTTGTGACAGTGGTAACCCCTAGTAAGGAACCAGTTATCGTTGCAGATGAGTCAACTATAAAAGGCTTTTTAATTCCTGGTAGGTTGCCGTCTTTATCTAGTAATCCAGCCTTTCCACTAACTCCTAATATTGTTCCAAGAGAAGAAAAGAAATCACCGGTAAAGAAAGTAAAGATTAACGGGAAGAACGATAGCTTTAATGCCGCTATCCAATCAACTTGAAAGAAGATGGATGTTGGATTTGGCGGTAATTGGAAAAATGTATCCGGTAAATTGGTAATTCCTAATGGAAGTCCTAGGACTGTAATTAAAATGATTCCCCATAGTACGGCACCTTTTACTTTCCTTGCCATTAAACCAATCGTAACCAAAATACCAATTACGGCTAATAGAACACTAGGTTCATGTAGGGTAGCTAGTGTCATATTGTTGCTTCCTTCTCGTTGAATGATAATACCACCATTCACAAGACCAGTGCCGACTATAAAAATACCCACTGATCCACTAATAGCAAGCTTAATATTTTTTGGAAGCATGTTGGAGATTGCTTCACGAAGGCCAAGTAAGGTTAAGACCAAGAAGGCTACACCAGAAATAAATATCATTCCTAAAGCCGTCTCCCATGTTGCAAGACCTGCTGCTACAACGGAGTATGCAAAAAAGGCGTTACTTCCCATTGCCGGTGCAAGGGCAAATGGTCGATTTGTAAAAATACCCATAATAATAGAAAATAGTCCAGAAACAATCATAGTGGATACCATCACAGCACCTACAGGCATGCCGGCAGCACCCATTAAATTAGGTTGAACGATGATGATATATGCCATTGTAATAAATGTTGTTATTCCGGCTAATATTTCGGTTCTAATGTTCGTGTTTAGCTCATTCAGTTTAAACATGCGATTAAGAAAATTACTCATGTAGTTGTTCTCTCCTTGTCGAATTATGTCGCTATAACCTGTTATATCACTTTCTAGTAATGATAGTCAACCTATTTTCATACATTTTCATCATTTGTTGTCGTTAATGTTCGGATTTTACTGTTTTGAGTAATTGTTAATCCAGATATAAATATATAATAGAGATAAATGGCTATAAATTTGAAACCTTATAATCAAGGGAAACGTATTTCTGATTAAACGTACTTGTAGGTAAATTACACAAGTATTCCGAGGGGGAGTAAGTTTGGAGAATTCGCCAATAACGAGTAAAGAGAGAATCGTAACAATTGATATTATTCGAGGGTTTGCGTTGTTTGGCATTTTTTTAGTCAATATGCCGTCCTTTCATAGTGCCATATTTATGAAATCAATGTATGGAGTGGAACCGGTATATACGGGATTGGATTATTGGTTAGATGTATTTTTTACGCTGTTTATCGATATGAAGTTTTTTACTATCTTTTCATTTTTGTTCGGATTAGGGTTTTATATTTTCATTAGTCGTGCTGAGGGGAAGGGCTTAGCTGCAACAAGTCTATATACGAGAAGAATGCTGGCATTATTATTGTTTGGTCTTATCCACCTTATTGCACTTTGGTATGGCGACATTTTGCATACCTATGCCCTTGCTGGGTTTTTCTTATTGTTTTTTTACAAAAGAAAGATTAAAACCATGCTCATCTGGGCAGGGAGCTTGTTACTAGTTTATAATGCCTTTAATAGTTTGACATTATTAATACCAAGTACTTTTCTAGAGGAGGTACAAGAATCATCAGCCGTAGTGGAAAGGGCTGTTTCTAATTATACGGAGGTTTATCAGAATGCTGGGTACCTAGAGTTAGTTAACTTTCGACTAGGGACAGAGTTACCAATGATTCTATTCAATCTAATTCTAGCAATGCTACCAGTATTGGCGATGTTTCTTATTGGGTTGGCTGCAGGGAAAGCTGGTGTATTCCAATATGTAACGAAGTACCTAAAGCTACTGAAGCAAATACGTCTTGTTACGTTCCTTATCAGTATTCCGCTTACTGCGATATTAGCTTTATTTACCTTAGGAATAGTGGATTGGGGAATTAAACAAGATTATGTCATTTATGTGTTAACTAGTGTTGGTAGTATTCCGTTATGCTTGTTTTATATTTCAGCCTTGACGTTATTACTTCAGCATGAAAAATGGCAACAAAGACTACGTGCACTTCGATTTACTGGTCAAATGGCGTTAACGAATTATCTATTCCAAACCATCTTTTCCGTTGTGATTTTTGTAGGATTTGGGTGGTATGGTAATGTAAGTCTTGGCATTGGAACGCTAATTTGTTTAGGGATTTTTGCAGGGCAAATGATGATAAGCACACTGTGGCTGAAGAAGTTTCGCTTTGGTCCATTTGAATGGTTGTGGAGAACGATTACGTATTGTAGGATACAACCGATTGCGAAGGATGTAAACTCGAAATCACCTTAGGCTACTAAAGAGCAGTAGTACTGGCATGTTTTCATTTTTTATGCTAATTTCATAACTAAGAGATTATGAACGTATCTATAATCGTAAGTAAAGGAGTGGCCCCAATGGAAATTAAACTAAATCAAAAAGTCATCAAAGAGCGTTGTGGGGCCGTCTCCTTTAAAAGAGGGGACGCCTTTTATCGTAATGGAAAGGTATGGATAGAAGCGATAACTTCTGAGTCCTTGGATGCTGTAGTACAAGGCGCAGAGGATTTCCAAGTCCACCTCGAGAAGACGAACCAAGGGTTTACCGCAACTTGTAGTTGCCCTTCACTTACTTCATTTCAAAAGGACTGCCAGCATGTTGCAGCAGTACTAATCGCCTATTCTCATCACCAAAAAGCAAGTACACACGAGCTTAATCCTGGAGAGGCATTACAAGAGCTACCAGAGGACTTACTCACGATATTTCAATCGCCGCCCACACGAAAATCTGGCGAGCAAACTCATTTTGAAAATAGAACAGTAGTAAGAGCTATGCTACTATGCGTGGTTGTTCCTGATGAAGATCAAAATAATCTACTTGGTATTGGCTTGTCCATTGGGGGACAACCGATAAAAGATATTCGTGACTTTCTCTGTCAAATAGATGAAGGGAAAAGGTATAATATCACAGATAATCATATATATGACCCGAGTAAACATTGCTTTGATAAAGAAACAGACCAAGTAATACAGCAATTAAACCGAATCATGAATGACGAAAAAATGTATCTACGAGCAATGCCTACTAAAGGAAGGCATCAAGCTGACAAAGCGATATTACCTGTCCCAGCGTCCTCGTGGAATAAATTAGAGCCATTGTTAATCCATGCTTCTCACGTGACATTGCAATATGCTGGCAAAACGTATTCACAGTTTCAAGTAGTCGATGAGCCATTGCCACTAACATTTGAATTTAAGAAAAACGAAGGTAATGGCTATCAATTGGTAATAGACGGATTGGACAAAATGGTAATTTTACATGAATACGACACGGTACTTACCAATGGCAAGATTGTCGTGGTAAAACGAGGAGAAGCAGAACGGCTATATGGTCTTAAGCGAATGATGGAGAATTCCAGAACAAGCGCTATCCCTATACCTGCTAATCAACTGAAATATTATATGGAGAAACTAGTCCCGCATTTGCGAAAGCTTGGAGAAGTTCATTTAACTGGTGAAGTAAATGCAGAAATTCAAAAGACACCATTACAGGCAAAGCTGTATGTTGACCGTGTGAAAAATCGTTTGCTAGCAGGTCTTGAATTTCATTATGAAAATGTAGTAATCAATCCACTAGACGGGCGTCAGCCGAAAGTAGGTTCTATGATTATTCGTGATATCGAGAAGGAAGAAGAAATTCTCAACATCATGAAGGAGAGTCAATTTATCCAAACGGAAAGTGGTTATTATATTCAAAATGAAGAATTAGAGTATAACTTTTTACATCATCAATTACCGAAGCTGCACCAGTTGGTACAAGTCTACGCAACAACAGCAGTACGTTTAAGGATTTTACCTAAAACAACGGTTCCTAAAATTAAAGTGAGACATTACCGAGAAAGAACACATTGGCTTGAATTTACTTTCTCCATTGATGGTATCCCAGAAGAAGAAATCAAGGATGTATTAGCGGCATTAGAGGAAAAGCGAAAGTATTATCGACTAAGAAATGGTACACTTTTCTCTTTAGAAACAAGAGAAATGGAGGAAATCCATCGATTCATGCATCAAGTACCAAGTCAAATCGATGAATGGGACCAGCAATTGAACGTGCCCATTGTGGAAGGACTAAGGTTACTTAATACGATGGAGTCTAGTGATACAGTGACGATAGAAGCATCTTTTAGGGAATTTCTTCATACTATTATGCATCCTGAACAGTTACCTTATGCTGTACCGAAATCCTTAGAAGATGTGCTGCGCACGTACCAAAAACAAGGCTTTAAATGGATGAAGGCTCTTGCACATTATGGATTCGGTGGGATACTAGCAGATGATATGGGGCTAGGGAAAACGATTCAAAGTATCGCTTTTATTCTATCAGAACTCGATGTTATCCGAGAAAGTGGACGTCCTGCATTAATTGTCTGTCCATCTTCTGTTACGTATAATTGGCAAAGCGAATTGATGAGATTTGCTCCTGAGCTTCAGATGGTAATCATTGACGGGAGCAAGACAGAACGGATGAAGCTACAGGCTGAGCTAACTAATGTAGATGTGATGATTACTAGCTATCCATTGCTACGCAGTGATAGTAGGTGGTATGAGGGACAGGAATTTCATGTTGTGTTTTTTGATGAAGCTCAAATGTTTAAGAACCCCCTAACCCAGACGGCAAGGGTGGTTAAAAAACTAAACGCTACCCACCGCTTTGCTTTAACTGGGACACCGATGGAGAATGCATTAGAGGAGCTATGGTCCATCTTTCATGTTGTGTTTCCCGAATTATTTTTAGGATTAAGGGAATATAGTAAACTAACTAAGAAGCAGATTGCAAGGAGAATTCGCCCATTTATGCTGCGGAGAGTGAAAGAGGATGTTCTGGAAGAATTACCGGAGAAACGAGAAGTCATTGATACAACGGAATTACTGCCAGAGCAAAAGAAACTGTATGCTAGTTATTTGGCAAAGTTAAGGCATAAGACATTGCGACATCTGGATAGAGAAACAATAAGAAAAAATCGGATTAGAATATTGGCTGGACTAACCAGACTACGACAAATCTGCTGCCATCCTGCTTTATTTGTTGATGGCTATGAGGGGGCTTCGGCAAAATTTGAACAGCTTATTCGGATCGTAGAGGAAGCAAGGCTTGCTGGACGCAGAATGCTGATATTCTCGCAATTTACAAAGATGTTAAACCTTATAGGACAAGAATTAACGCTTGAAGGAATTTCACATTTTTATTTGGATGGACAAACCCCTTCAGAGGAAAGGGTCGCCTTATGTAATAGGTTCAATGCTGGCGAGAGAGATGTTTTTCTTATATCGTTAAAAGCTGGTGGTACTGGTCTGAACTTAACTGGCGCTGATACTGTCATTTTTTTCGATAGCTGGTGGAATCCTGCAGTAGAAGAACAAGCAGCAGACCGTGCTCATCGTATTGGTCAGACACAAACGGTTCAAGTAATAAAGCTAGTAGCTAAAGGTACAGTGGAAGAGAAGATGAATGAATTGCAAGCAAGGAAGCGCCATTTAATAGAAGAAGTAATCGATCCGCAAAGTGAACAATCGATGTCACTTACGGAAGAAGATATTCAAGCTTTGTTGCAATAAGTTCACTTGCCATAGTTTATAGTGATGCATCAAGAAATCCAACCTTAGTAAATGGTATAAGGTTGGATTTTTTATTTTTAACGATTCGTTAGAAATAGGAACTAAACTTTCTTTTATATGTATATACATTAAACAAATTAGAAGGTGAATGAGTATGAGATTAAATAAACTTCAGGATTAAATTTTTTTAAAAGGTATGAAGCTAGTAAATAGGAGGGAAAAAGGTGAATTTTAAATTAGATGAGGCTCTGGAGATTTTGGAAAGAACACCTAAGACGTTAGAAAGTTTGCTTTTTGGTCTATCTGAAAGTTGGCTTCAAGTGAATGAAGGAGAAAGTACTTGGAATGCTTCCGAAGTGGTTGAGCATTTAATTGAAGCGGAGAAGGAGGATTGGCTGCCTAGAGTAGCAGCTATTCTTGTTCCAGATAAAGATAATCATTTTCCACCATTTGATCGCTTTGCCCATTTGAACAAAGAAGATAGATCAATCGATGTAGCATTAGCAGAATTTGCAAGGTTGCGAGTAGAGAGTATAGTAAAGCTTCGAGCCCTTATTCAAGATGATTCTGATTTTAGACGCACAGGTATTCATCCAGAATTTGGCGAAGTAACGCTTGAACAATTAATCTCGACATGGGTTGTCCATGATCTAACACATATCACCCAAATCGCTCGGGTAATGGCGAAGCGATATCAAAAGGATGTCGGTCCATGGGTTGCTTATTTAGGTGTGTTAAATTAGCCGTTTCTTCTTTGTGTCACTTTAAAAGGATTCTTTTCAAATAATATAATAAGATGAAAAATACAGGCGAATGTCACATACGCAATCGTCCATTTTTACATATCCTATTCATATAGAAATTATTAAGGAATATTTGAGGGGGTGTAAAGTATGGGATATGGAAGTTCATGTGGATGTGATATCGGACCATATTATGGATACGGCTATAATCATGGAAATGGATTTGTTCTAATCGTCGTATTGTTTATCCTGTTAATCATTGTAGGTGCTGCTTGTTTAAATTAGCTTAATGACAATCTTAATGAGAAAAGGAATGTAAAAGGAAGAGGGCACTTTTAGTTTAAAAAACTAAAGACTTATTGTGTAGAGTTTTTAGTTTTTTTATTTGCCTAAATGAAAACAAAGTTTTCATTTTCTTAATGAGTACACCTAAGAATGCTTGTATAAATAATCACACTCTTAGGTGTACTTTTTTAGAAAGGATTAATATTCACATACTTCTAAGCAATTTCCGTCTATGTCATAAAAGGCGAAGTACCGTGCACCATATTCTTTTATCTCTTCTACCTTGACGCCATTCATTTTTAAATGGCTATATGCCTGCTCTGCATTATTGACATAGAAATTAAACAAGCTACGTCTTGCTTGAAAATATACTGGGTCATTGGTAAGAAATAAGGTTATCGATGTATCGCCAAACTTAATACATTGATACTCTCTCTTATCACTCGCCCAATCGGGTATACCATCAAGCACTTGCATGTACCAATTCCGTGATTTTTCAATATCTCGTGTCGGTACAAAAACAGTGTCTATTCGTTGAAACAATGTTGACATAGTGTCTACCTCCTTTCCTACTTCGTACTATATAATTAATTCCACACAAACTAAGTAAATCCTTTTATCATTATGATTTAAAAGATAGAAAAAGCAGAGATTCTCTAGGATCCCTGCTCTTTCGCGTTCTTATCAACACCATCATGTTTACTATTAGAAGAACAGTAATGCAAAAAACATGGTAATTACTAATCCGGTAATGACTGGTATAAAGCTTTTTCTCACTAAATCAATTACAGATATCTTGGCAAAGCCTGCGATGGCGATGATCGGAGACCAGGCGACTAGTGTACCACCACCGACCCAAATGGCACCGATTTGTCCGATTGAAGCTAAGGTGGTGGGATCCATTCCGGTTGAAGTGCCAAGTGCCTCGGATAGCGATCCAATTAGAGGGAGACCGGAGAAGCCTGAACCATCTAGACCAGATATCATTCCTAATAGTAATACACCAAAGGCAGTGAACACCTCATTATTTGGGATGTAACGCTGACCTTCCTCTACTAAATCAAAAAGAAAGGATGGTGTTGTATCTGGGTCCGTGCCGAAGATTTGCCCTGCCAATTCTCCACTTCCGATAAAGAAAAATGCGGCCACCGGGATAACAAGCCCCATTACTTTAAATGCAAATACAAACCCATTAACGATATGATCGCTTACGTCCTGGAGAGTTCTTCTATAATTGCGAAATAGAGACATAATGATAATAAGGATGATCGCTGTACCACCAACTAGTGCAGCCCCTGCTCCATCTTCTATGTCTGGTACAGCATCAGAAAACGTGGCAATAACGACATAGGTGACGATAATTAGAAAAATTGTAGGTACTAGAAAAGCAAATACCGTGGTACATTTCCCTCGTATCACATCTTTATCATCGGTTTTCATGTTTAAATCCTCATCTTTCCCATTCTCCCATTCTTTCAGATGTTCTTTCGCTGGTTTTCGAATCGTTTTTCGAATCATAAAATAAGCAATTGTTAAGGAGACTACCCCTGTTACTAGTGATAGGATTAATGTTTGTTCCCCTATTGCATTTGCTTCTAGTACACGACTACTAGAGGCTGTTAGCTCTGGTGCTACTTTTAAGACAAAATCGGAGGATAATGCCATCCCATGACCAGCTAGGGAAATCGCGATCGCAGAGCCAATTGGAGATAGTCCAGCAGAAATTGCTACCGGTATTAATAAAGCTCCGATTAATGGTACGGCAGGTGCCGGCCAGAAAAAAAGCGATAAAATGTACGTGATTACAATAAGCACGAGAAAGGCTAATGTCCCATTACGCATTACTTTTTGGAATGGTTTAACCATCTGTTCATCGGCACCTATGGACTGGATAGAACCAAGAAGTGCGGTCATAATCGCTATAATTAAAAAAATATGAAACAATTCAGTCGCAGCTGTTAAATTGGCATTGAAGATCGCCTGAATGCCATCTAATAAAGAACCAGTAAAGGCACAAGCAACGAAGAAGCTCATGACTAAAGCTGGAACGACAACATTTTGTCTACATAACATCGTGACAATAATGAATAATGTTCCGATTAAATATAACCAATGTGCTAATGATAGATCCATTGTATACTCCTTCAATAACAGATATTGAAAATCTCTGGGTGATTATACTATGTGGCTTGCGTCATTGATGTGAAAGTGAGAGACAAGGTAGGAAAAAAACATAAGTATGGATGACATATTTTTGACTTTAGTAGTATTTGATTGTTTTTGAAGTTTTTTGATGGTAAAATACCGTTTTAGGAGGTATGTGATGTTAACAGATGAGAGATATTCTGTCATTTTAAACCGATTACAGGAATCCGGTATCGTAAAGAGTCAGGATTTATTAACGATATTAAATTGTTCAGAGTCTACCATTAGAAGAGACTTAGACCATCTAGAACAGGCAGGATATTTAAAGCGTATTCATGGTGGTGCGAAGAGAATTTATCAATTAGACGAAGAATTGTCTAATAAGGAGAAATCACTCAAAAACGTTCAAGAAAAATCAAGCATCGGTAAATTTGCAGCATCGCTTATCGAAGAAAATGATGTTATCTTCCTAGATGCCGGTACCACAACGCTTGCCATTATAGATTATATCAAGGTAGGGAACATTACAGTTGTAACCAATGGAATTCAACATGCTTCTCTACTAGCTGATTATGGGATAGATACCATTCTATTGGGTGGGAAAATCAAATTATCAACAAAAGCGATAGTAGGTCCGACTAGTATTAGTGAGTTGAAGAATTATCAATTCGATAAGGCCTTCATCGGTACCAATGGAATTGATTTAGAATTTGGTTGCACAACCCCTGATCCAGAAGAAGCAGCTATTAAAAGATTAGCATTTCGACAATCTGCCAATAGCTACGTTTTGGCAGATCAGACGAAGTGGAATAAAGTGACGTTTGTCAAAGTATGTGATTTAGATGATGTAACGATTATTACGGAACAGACTGAGTTGGACCTATCATCATTTAAAGAAAAAACAACGATTTTGGAGGCTACCTCATGATTTACACGATTACACTAAACCCTTCTATTGATTATATTGTAAGCATTCCACAAGTAGCGCTTGGGGAGCTAAATAAAATGGATCACGACCTAAAATTACCAGGTGGTAAAGGAATTAACGTATCACGAATCCTACACGAAGTAGGGAAAGATACCGTAGCGCTAGGCTTTTTAGGTGGATTTACTGGTGGTTTCATTTCCGATTGGCTTACGAAAGAAGGCGTTCGTTCTGATTTTATACAAATACAAGAGGATACTAGAATTAATATTAAATTAAAATCAGAAGAAGAAACAGAAATAAACGGTCGCGGACCAAGTATCTCACCAGAGGAATCAAAGAAACTTATGGAGAAACTTAGTCACTTAACACCAGAGGATACTGTGGTTTTATCTGGAAGTAAGCCACCGAGCCTTCCGGATGACTATTACTTACAACTAGTAGAACTGATAACGAAGCAGGGTGCTTCTTTCATCATCGACACAACTGGGCAGGAGTTATTCACTGCGCTACCATTAAACCCGTTATTAGTGAAACCGAATAAAGAGGAGTTAGCAGAACTATTTCAGGTCAGTATAACAAGTGAAGCGGATGTCCTTACTTACGGGAATAAGCTGCTAGAGCTAGGTGCGGAACATGTTATCGTATCCATGGCTGGAGAAGGGGCACTACTATTTACGAAAAATGGTACGTATAAAGGAATTAATCCAAAAGGTACCGTTAAAAATTCAGTCGGTGCTGGTGACTCAATGATTGCGGGATTCACTGGGGAATATATGCAATCTAAAGACCCAATTCAAGCATTCAAGATGGGAATTGCATCTGGAAGTGCTACTGCGTTCTCAGATGATTTAGCAAAAAAACAAGATATTCACTCTCTACTTAATCAGATTGAGATAAAGCCATTATAAGTGAAATAACATAAAAGGATGAGACAAATGAAGATTACAGATTTACTAAGAAAGGACATCATGATTCTTGATTTACAGGCTACGGAAAAAGAATCAGCAATTGATGAAATGATAGCAAGCCTAAATAATAGTGGTGTTCTTACAGACGTTGCCGAATTTAAAGATGCGATTTTAAAGCGGGAGGCACAAACTTCTACTGGACTAGGCGATGGAATTGCTATGCCCCATGCCAAGAACAAAGCAGTAACAGAACCAACCGTACTTTTTGCAAAAAGTAAAAAAGGGGTAGACTATGAATCACTAGATGGACAACCTGCCTATTTATTTTTCATGATTGCTGTTCCTGAAGGCGGAAATAACACCCATTTAGAAACGTTAGCAGCCCTATCTAGGAAATTAATCGATAAGGAATTTGTTGATCAATTAAAAGCGGCTTCTAATGCTGATGAAGTTCTTGCATTATTTGTGGAGGAACAAGAGGAAGAAGAAGCAGATAAGACTTCTAATGAAGCACCAGCAAATGATACGAAACCATTTGTTGTTGCGATTACGGCTTGTCCAACAGGGATTGCCCATACATTCATGGCAGAAGATGCATTAAAGAAAAAAGCGAAAGAGATGAATGTAGATATTCGAGTAGAGACGCAAGGTTCTGAAGGTGCGAAAAATACCTTAACAGAAGATGAAATACGTCGTGCAGATGCGGTAATTATTGCTGCTAGTAAGAAAGTTGATTTAGATCGTTTTGAAGGTAAACATGTTCTACAACGTCCGGTGGCAGATGGTATTAAGAAATCGGAAGAATTAATTACGAAGGCAGTTAATAAGGCTGCTCCTATTTACCATTCCGATGGCAGCGAGCAAAAAGCTGATGATATGGAAGATAAGCCTAATTCTATATGGGGAAGAATTTATAAGGATTTAATGAATGGAATTTCTCATATGCTTCCATTTGTTGTCGGTGGTGGTATTTTACTTGCGCTTTCCTTCTTATTTGAAAGCTTCTTAGGTGATGATAGCACAACATTTACTTTCTTAAATGATATCGGTAGTAATGCGTTTAGTTTCTTAATTCCAATCTTTGCTGGATTTATTGCCTTAAGTATAGCGGATCGTCCGGGATTAATGCCAGGTATGGTCGGTGGTTTAATTGCCGTAAATAGTAATGCAGGATTTTTAGGTGGACTTGTTGCTGGTTTCTTAGCAGGTTATGTCATTCTTTTATTAAGAAGATTACTACGCGGGTTACCAAAGACATTAGAAGGGCTAAAGCCTATTCTACTTTACCCAGTACTAGGACTATTTTTAACTGGAATTTTAATGTACTTTGTATTTGGTCCAATATTTGCAACGATTAATACAGCATTGATTGATTTCTTACAAGGCCTTGGAACGGCTAATGCCGCTATACTGGGAATCGTTCTTGGTGGAATGATGGCAGTAGATATGGGTGGACCATTCAATAAAGCAGCATATGCTTTCTCTATTGGTATCTTTACGGATACTGGAGATGGTAGTCTAATGGCTGCTGTTATGGCTGGTGGGATGGTACCACCACTTGCAATCGCCTTAGCAAGCACATTCTTTAAAAATAAATTCTCAGCGGAAGAACGTAAATCAGGTGTAACGAATTATGTAATGGGATTATCCTTTATTACAGAAGGGGCAATTCCGTTTGCAGCTGCTGACCCATTACGTGTTATCGGTTCATCCGTAGTAGGTGCAGCTATTGCGGGTGGTCTAACTCAATTCTTTGGATCAGCAATTCCAGCACCACATGGTGGAATCTTTGTTACGCCACTTGCAGTGCATCCATTGTTGTTCCTATTATCACTTGCAATTGGTGCCATTGTTTCGGCAGTGTTATTAGGACTTTGGAGAAAACCAGTGAGTGAAGAAAAGTAATTGGATAGTGTAATTGAATTTTAAAGGAGGCTGGGACATAACCAGCCAAAAAAAGTGAAAAATGGTTCCAATCACTAAAAATAGATGATTGGAACCATTTTTCTTTGGATTATTTCTGTATTCATGTGTTTGAACTATGTTCATAGCGGTATATTTTCTTAGGTTTACCGCCATGAACGCAAATCCTAATTCATTTTTCACTTTCTCTTTTCCCCTTACGGAAAAACGGGTGAAACCCAAATTAGCCTTCAGAAAACCGAACACTGGTTCCACATCGATTTTACGTTTCCCATAAATCTCACCAGTCTTCTCGTCTGAAAGCTTTGTACGTACATATTCTTTTTGTGATTCCCACTTTTCATTGATGTAGATCTTTCGATTGTTCCCTTCTTTCGCTTTGGTGCACAGATGACGGAGTGGGCAACCTAAACAGTCTTCGCATTCATACACTTTAACTTCTCTTGTAAACCCATATCTGTCTTTTCGTTTGGAATAATAACGAAACGATACGTTGCGGCCATTCGGACATTGATAGAAGTCCTCTTCCTCGTTGTACTCCCAATTGTCCACATGAAAGGCGTTGTTTTTGTGCTTCTTTTTCTTCTCTTTTCGATATTGATTGTATGTAATGAGTGGAGTTCGATTTCGTTTTTGGATGATATCTTCATAATTCTGTTCACTGCCATATCCTGCATCCGCCACAATGTAATCTGGCAGTTTAAAAAAGGATTCTTCTATTGTATTAAGAAATGGAATCAAGGGTTCGTGTATCGGTTGGATTTGGAAAGACATTGTAAGCGAGTGCATACTGACCCTCTGTAGCTAATTGTACATTGTAACCAGCTTTCCGTTGCCCGTTCTTCATATAATCATCTTTCATTCGCATAAATGTCGCATCTGGATCGGTTTTCGAATAACTATTCCGTTCCCCAATTTTTCAACGGATTTGCGCCAGACAAAGGTAAACTTATTTGCGTTTGCCTCAATCTTCGTTCCATCAATAAAAATTGCTTCTTCCTCAATCAATTCTTTTTCTACGAGCTGGTTCCGAAATTGCACAAAGCATTCGCGCAAGAGATTTTCAATGAGTGGATTGGAACGAAAACGATTGATGGTGCGATAGCTTGGTTCATCACCTTGAGCCAACCACATCATACGAATACTGTCTCCTAGTATAATGAATTATTGGAAAAGGAAATTATCCCAGCTATGGAACTCGAGAATGAGGAAGAGCTCTCCGTTGAGGAAATGAAAGAGATAGTGGAAGGATAAAGAAGTCGTCATGCAAGAAGTACTCCAGAACCTTGAAGAGAAAGTCTGGGATTTAATGCAACAAGGAAAAGAGGAAGAAGATGCCATTAATAAGGCAATCGTTGAGTTTGGTGATATCGACGACTTGAAAAAAGAATTGGGAGTTTCTGACTTTACTGGGCCACACAAATCAGTAAAAAGCTTGAAAAACAGGAAATTAAATTTAGAATACTCCATTTGGGCAAGCCTGTTGCTTATCGGATTATTTGTGTTTATTAACTTTTATTATTCCCCCCAAGTCATCTGGTTTGTATATCCAACCTTTGCGATTTTATGGTGGCCACTATCAATGTATTATCAATGGTTAAAAGTAAAAAGGGGGGAATAAGATGAAAAAGTATGAATGGGGCTTTGTTAGCGCTGGAAGTGTTTTAACAATATTTTTTCTAATCGTCGTAAATTTTATAACAGGGGCTCAATACCCATGGTTTATTTATCCCGCTCTTCTACTGTTGTTAATACCATTTGGAATCTATTCCATTATAGAAAAAAGGCACATGTTGTTTTCGCTGGTTGGAAGTTTCGTGATTTTAGTATATTTAGTCACAGAGAATATAATCCAAACTCCTGATCATCCTTGGGTTCTATATGCTGCAGCACCTATTGTGTTTTGGCCTATTCTTATGATTTTGGAAAAACGTAATAAAAACATGTCTGTGGCAATTACGATGAGTGCAGTATGGAGTCTATATTACGTTAGTTTAAATTTCTATTTAGCACCAGGCTATCCATGGGCTATTTTCCCAGCCTTTGCGATTCTATGGTGGCCAATTTCACTATACCATGCTAAGAGAAAATCATACTTTTCCTTTTCCATCCATGCAGCATTATTCATTAGCTTATTTTTTATCAGTGTAAATGTTTTTTTCTCACCGGGTGAAGTTTGGGCGGTTTATCCTATATTTGCCGTTTTATGGTGGCCTTTGAGTATGTATTATTTTTACTATCGTCGCAAGTTTGATTAGGTTTCTCCAATTGTATTATATTAAAGTTTTTAAATCCTAATTAGATTTAGTTTAACATTTATTAATGTCCCAAGTGATCTCTACCCACTTGGGACATTCTGTGGTTTAGTAATGTTTTTTGAAATAAAAAGTAAGCTATCTATTTATATGTTTTTACGTCAAGCTAGGTTTCTAGGAATATGATAAAATGAAAGAACTTACCCATAAAGTCATGCTAACAAATAACTTAGGAGTGTAAAAACTTGAACAAAAAAGACATCGCAAATATTCGTAAACAATTTAAAGTTAACAATGATTTATTAAAAATACATGATATTTATTATGTGTACATTATGAAAGAATCGAGCGAAATTTACCATCATCAAAGCTTCCCTTTCGACTTACTAGAAGAAGAACAAAAAGAATTATTTATGGATAACTTCAAGAAAGTACTCTCCGGTCAAATGGATGAGAAATTATTTGAATTGAAGTTTCAGCGTGATGTGGAAGATAGTAGTCAGCTAATTTTACACCAAGGGTTGCTTGCGAGTGAGATAGAAGAATGGAAGAACCAAATGCTTCGACTCGTGGAGAAGATGCTTCATGATAAGCAATATGAGATGGATATTGTAATAACCTTTATCCGTGGTGAATATATGAAACCGATGAAGAAGAGTACCGAATCGGAGGAAAGTGACCGTGATACGGTTTATGCCAATCCGTTCATTCTTTGTAGTATGAACAGAACGTTAGATCCTAAAAAAGAATTACTGTTTGACTATGTCGAAAAGGAATTTAAATACAATATTGTAGTTGACCCGATTATTAATTTGAAGGCGCCATTATCTGGATTTCTTTTCCCTTGTTTTACCGAGAATGCTGCAGATGTTAATCACGTTTTATATGCAGCAGGGAAGAAGTTTGAATTAGACTACCACTTCATTGAAGAAGTGCTGAATGCGGAAGAAATCATGACAGCTGCCGATGACAAAGTAGTTTTTGAAGAAATCGTAAAGAAAGTAACTGGTGATCAAATCAGTACATCAACTCTCTCCAATGTATATGATGAAATCCATCGTGTAGTTGAAGAAAATGAAGAGGAAGAAGTACCTCGCTTAGATTATAAAGATGTGGAGAAAGTACTAAGAAGTAGTGGTGTACAAGATGTCGATACGGAAAAAGTAGAAACGGCATTTAAAACGGTTATTGATGATGAAAAATATGAGTTTAAGGCGACGAATATTGTACCGAAATTTACTTCTAAATCCATTAAAATAAAAACAAAGGTAGCAGATATAGCCGTTAGTCCACCCGAACTAAGACATGTTAAACAGGTTAAGTTTGATGGGAAACTATATATGATGATTGAGCTTGAAGAGAATCCGTTAATCGAAGGATTTGAAATGATTCCAGAAGCATTATTTAACAAGGCGAATGACGAGCAAGAGTAAGTTTTTACCTATATGGTAAGTGCTTTGAATGCTGTCAAGCGATTATAAACGGTATTTAGCAGTTATTCAGCAAAGCAAGTTGTCATAGTCATGAATTTTCTTTTCTAGACAAAGCACTTAAATTAGGTGCTTTGTCTCTTTTGTTTCGGGTCTTCTCATCTAACACCTTCAACCCCTTTATTTATCAGATCATTAATCAACCTTGCCATTTCCTTTGGAGATTGAACCATTCCCTTCGCCATCCACATTTTAATAACTTGGATACCGCCGCTGATGACAAATGTGCTAATATATTTGGATGTTTCCTGATCAAAGTCATATATATCCATCCAGTTCTTTATCATGAAACTCTCTGCTACATTGGTAACTTTTTGTTGAAAAGTCGAATCAGCCCTTTCATTTAGCAGCGTTAAACAATCTTCATGTTTGGAGGAAAAGTAATCCAGTAGGCTAACCGTCATATCGATTGCTTCATCTTCCTCGTGAAGATTCGCAGTATTTAAATAGTGCTTTAGGTCTTCAATTAGTTCATCCTCAATTTGTGTCAGGAGGGCGTATTGGTCTGGATAATGTGCGTAAAAGGTAGACCGATTGATATCAGCCATCTCACATATTTCTTTTACGGTGATGGAAGAGAGCGGCTTTTCCTTTAATAACTGCATCAAACTATCCTTTAATACCATTCGAGTGTACTTTTTTCTTCTATCCAATTTTTCAGAAGTCATATAATTCTCCTCCACGTTCACGTTATCCAACATAAATGAAAAATCTGTTGCGAAATGTACGAATTTTACAAAACTGTTTGTTGTGAAACCGACATAGTGTCTTTTATAATATTATAGTGGATTTTTTGTTTAGGCAAGGAAGGGTGAACAATAATCGATATTGCAGCAAGAATTATAAAAAATAAAAAGCCTATTGTGATTGCTTTTATTCTTTTTACCATTATTAGTGTAGTCGCTCAGTTTGCGGTTTCCGTCAACTACAATATGACAGACTACTTGCCAGAGAATGCCCAGTCAACAAAGGCATTAGAATTAATGGAACAAGAATTTGATGGAGCAGTTCCGAATACACGTGTCATGGTGAATGATGTTTCCATACAGGAAGCTCTTATCATGAAAGAAGAGCTCGCATCGATCGATGGGGTATCCGATGTTACTTGGTTGGATGATGCGATTGATATAAAGACCCCCATTGAAATGGCGGATAAAGAAACGGTTGAAACCTATTATAAAGATGATAATGCACTATTCACCTTTAGTGTTGCTTCCGGAAAAGAGGTGGCAGCAACCGATGCTATTTATGAATTAGTGGGTGACGATGGAGCTGTCTCAGGTGAAGCACTAAATACAGCTACTCAACAGAAGATGGCAGTTTCGGAAACGATGTATGCAGCAGCACTACTAGTACCGATTATCATTCTTATTCTAGTCATATCAACCAATTCTTGGATTGAGCCTGTGTTCTTTTTAACAGCTATTGGGGTATCCGTCTTAATCAACTTAGGAACTAATATCTTTATCGGTGAAGTTTCCTTTGTTACACAGTCTGTTGCTCCAATCCTACAGCTCGCTGTATCACTAGATTATGCGATATTCCTCTTGCATAGTTTCTCGGATTACCGCCAGAAAGTATCCGATCCAACAGAAGCTATGAGACTAGCAATGAAGCGGTCATTCCCTGCGATTATCGCTAGTGCATCTACTACCTTCTTTGGATTTATCGCGCTTACATTTATGCAATTTGAAATCGGCTCTGATCTAGGGTTAAACCTTGTAAAGGGAATCGTTCTAAGTTTTATCAGTGTCATGGTCTTCTTACCGGCATTGACATTATTGTTTTACAAATGGATTGATAAGACACAGCATAAGCCATTACTTCCAGCATTCAAAAACATTGGTAAGCGAGTTGTTAAGGTAAAAGTGCCGAGTCTACTCATTGTATTTATCCTGCTCGTGCCAGCGTTTTTAGCACAAGGTCAAACTAATTTTATTTATGGGATTGGTGACCAACCAGAATCTACTCGCGCTGGGAATGATATTGCTAAGATTGAAGAAGTCTTTGGCAAAAGCACACAAATGGTATTACTCGTGCCAAAAGGTGACATCGCGAAGGAAGAAGCATTGGTAAGAGAATTAGAGGATATGAATCCTGTGAAAAGTGTTCTTGCCTATGTAAATACGGTCGGCTCCGCAATACCAGCCGAGTACTTGGATCAATCTGTGACGGAGCAGTTTTATTCAGAGCACTATAGCCGAATTATCCTCCAGACGAATACGGAAGCAGAGGGGGATCAGGCATTTGATTTAATAGAAGAAGTACAAGAAATGACAAAAGGTTACTATGGAGACGAAGCATACTCTCTAGGGGAAGCTGTAACCTTATATGATATGAAAAATGTAGTACAGAAGGATAACACTGTCGTTAATGTCCTGACGGTTGTAACGATTGCTTTCGTACTTTTGATTACCTTTAAATCAATTACCTTCCCAATCGTGCTCTTGCTTACGATTCAATCAGCGGTTTGGATTAACTTATCGGTTCCATACTTTACGAATTCCTCTTTAGTATTTGTTGGGTATTTAATTGTCAGCACGGTACAGCTAGCAGCAACAGTCGATTATGCGATTTTGCTAACGGAGGCATATAAAGAAAATCGAAAAGAAATGTCGGCAATGAAGGCGATTAAGAAAACATTAGATGAAAAAATATTCTCGATTGCAATTTCTGCATCGATATTATCTAGTGTTGGCTTTATTCTATGGATTACCTCTTCAAATCCAATCGTCGCATCCATTGGGTTGTTACTTGGACGTGGAGCATTATTAGCCTTTATCATGGTAGTATTCTTCCTACCTGCTTGTCTATTAGTGTTTGATAGAATAATTGATAAAACTACCTGGAAAGCAAACTATTATAAGGAGAAATGATGATGAGGAGATTGAAAAAGATACTATTAGTCTTAGCTGCTGCTATCCTTCTATTGCCGTCATTTCTTGTAACTGCCAATGCAACGAATGACAGCAATAAACAGGAAAGTACGGCACAAGAAAAAGGAGAAATTACTGCTAAGGATGAAGTGATTTACGCGACGTTAGATTCAGCTGGTAAAAGTAATGAAATCTATGTCGTTAACACATTGGATATAGCACAAGCAGGAATGATTACCGATTACGGTACGTATACGAGCTTGAGAAACTTATCGGATACACAGGAGTTAAACAAGCAAGGAGATGCAGTGACTTTCTCTGCTTCTGAAGGGAAATTTTATTATCAAGGGAATATCAATGATGCAGCCCTACCTTGGGATATTACAATTTCCTATTTCTTAGACGGGAAGGAGATTTCTCCTAAAGAGTTGGCTGGAGAAGATGGCCATGTAACAATTCGGATTGAGACAGCTATCAATGAGTCTGTGAATCCAGTATTTATGGAGAATTATTTGTTACAAATCTCTGTTCCACTTAATACGGAAATATTTACGAACATTAAAGCAGATGACGGTATGATTGCAAATGCAGGTAAGGATAAGCAAGTGACATTTACCGTAATGCCTGAAAATGAAGCGGAATTAGAGGTTGAAGCGGATGCTGAAGGCTTTGAATTAGATGGGATCAGTTTTACTGGAATTCCTTCTTCGATGTCCATTGATGGAATAGATGTTGATGGCATGACAGGAGATATTCAGTCGTTGTCGGACGCTATTGAGTCAATAAATGATGGTGTTAGGGAGTTGCATAATGGAGTTTCCGAACTGAATACTGGTACTTCACAACTAGTAGATGGATCGAAACAATATCAAGATGGTGTGAAGGAGCTTGCAAATTCCTCTACAAATCTCGTAAATGGTTCGAAAGAGATAGAAGATGCATTGACAACATTGAATCGTTCTCTTAGTAGTACAGACGAGATGGATATGTCGGGATTGGAGGGGTTAGTAGGTGGACTATACCAATTATCCGATGGTCTAGGAGAAATAGCGAACGGTTTAAATGAACTAAAAACAAATTATCGTGATGCTTATGATGCGTTGGATCAGGCGATAAATGAAATCCCGGAATATCAAATTACCAATGAAGAAATAAGTGCCTTGAGAGAAAGTGGTGCCGATCAAGAAGTAATCAATCGTTTATTAGCAACATATGAAGCGGCACAGAAGGTAAAAGGAACATATTCCGCAGTGAAACCGGGATTTGATGCAGTTGGTGAAACATTAACAGGTGTGAATAAATCGCTAAGTGAAATGGCTAATCAAGTAGATAAAATGGCCAATGGGCTTTCGGACTCCCTAGAGGAAGATGGAATGGATGGTTTCAGCGAATTACAGGAAGGGATTGCAATGCTGTCAGCCAACTATAAAGCATTCCATTCAGGCTTAGTAGAATATACTGGTGGAGTTATCCAAATCGCTAGTGCCTATAATGAAGTACACAGTGGAATGGTAGAGCTGTCTGAAGGTACTAATGAGCTAGAAAATGGCGTTGGGGAACTTCATGATGGCACAAATGAGCTAAGCGATTCTACAAGTAATCTACCAGAACAAATGACGGAAGAAATCGATGAGATGATGTCTGACTATGATAAATCTGATTTTGACCCTGTATCATTTGTGTCTAGTAAGAATGAAAAAGTAAATTCTGTACAGTTTGTATTTAAAACAGAAAGTATTCAACAGGAAGAACCAGATGAAAATAATGAGCCTGAGGAAGAGAAAAAAGGATTTTGGGAGTTATTTTTAGATTTGTTTAGATAACAAAAGCACCTGACATCATTGCTATTCATGCAATAATGCCAGGTGTTTCTTTCGTTGAAAATCATTTTTTTCCGATAGAAAAGCCAACGAATAATCGTCCCCCATATGGCTTTAAAATAGTATCTACTAGTCTAATAATATCCCTTTTGGAATCATTTCTGTAATAATTATCGAACGCCTTAATGAATTGTTCTGTAAATTGAATATCGTATTCTTTTAAGGAACGGACCATCCATCTAGAAGGACCAATCCATTTGCGATTCGTTCTTAATAATTCACTGACAAGTTCAGCAAGTGTATTCGCATTGAACTACCCCCACTTATCGACCTTATGGTCTGATTGAAGTGGGGGATTCCTAAGAACACCAACCTATTGGTTAGTTATGGATTAGGCTATCCCCGCAGTTCCTGCGGTTAATCGTAATGCTTCGTTACGAAGATTC